>VGTJ01000062.1 GCA_016874775.1 Deltaproteobacteria bacterium | reverse complement strand
ACACGTATCGGTAACGCGGAACTACAGATGTGGTACCGCATGCGCCATACGTTTCATTCAAACGGCGGAGATAACCTCAACTGGGTACAGTGGCGTAACGAAGTCTATTTCTGGTTCATTTACGATAAATTTGTCGATAATGGCAAAATTTTGGGCCAAGACAAACTGGAAATTCCTTTTGTCGAAAACGCCACACTGAACATGCGGTACCGTTTCCGTGCTGACCCGACCTGGACCCTTCGGGATAGTTACACGAATAAGTACAGCCGTCACGAACGCAAAAGCTATCTGTTTCCAGAAAACGGTTTTCGTGATGCATTCTTGGATTTAGATTTCGGCCAAGTGGGAGTTGGCAAACTCTCAGCTCGTATCGGACGTCAACAGATTGTGTGGGGTGAATCAGACCTCTACCGCTCAATTGACGTTATTAACCCGCTGCGTATCGACCAAAACCAAGGTGCCGGTGAAAAGTTCGACGAATTCCGTTCACCGATTTGGGCCCTCAAGCTCAATTACCATATCGGTAACGTCGGCAGTTGGTTCTCCAACGTCTATCTTGAGCCGTTTTATACGCCAGGATTTCGTGGCCCCAACTCAGACCTCATTATTAATGGCGTACTCCGTTCACCAGTGCATGTCAAAGGTTGTCTCGACGACAATGGCAACCTCGTTAAGTATCGTCCGGAAAACTGTTCGTTCAGACGAGCGGATGGAACCCGGGCGTTTGAACTATGGAATCCGAGCTGGATCGGCCATCGCCGCACGCGGCATCCGTGGGCGTTTTTCGGTCGGATGCCGAACCTTCGCGGTGGGACTCCCGATGCTGGAAACGCGGCCAATATCAACACCTCTCCAGACGTTGCCAATTCGTACACCACCTACATTCCACAGATTTATAAAGGGAACTGTAGAGGTCCCCTCAATGGTATGTGGAACTGGTGTACAACCGCTCTTGGGTTCCGGGTTTTCGGTACCAGCATAAGCGGTTTCGACTTCTCGCTAAACTATGCCAACATTCCTGTCGGTGTGTCAGGAACTTTCAACTTTAGCGATGTCATTGGAGCCAAGGTCTATGGCGATACTGATGTCGCAGCAGCAAATGGCTTGGGCACACCAGTTGGCACATTTGAAGAAGGACTGCGGCGTTGCTTGGATAACAAAGGACGTGGCCATTCGGTCAAGAACGATCGCTCACAAGAATCCGGTTCAGTGGCGACCGTCTTGGCTGGCGCCGACCTCGGTGGGTTTAACCATCCAGACCGCTTCCGAAGTAACAATCGTAACGGGGCATTGAATAACAACGGTGAACCAGTCCGTGGCAGACACAATGCCGTCCGTCCACCGATCACGCAGTGTTTTCCGGCAAACTTCCACTGGACGCGAACCAGCATCTTTGGTTTTACCACGACCTACAACGACTTCGATTATACCGGCGCCGTGTTCCGTCTCGAGCAGAGCTTCAGCACCAAGGAATATGTCCGTAAGCTGCCGCTCGGCACCGGACGCAATGCGCTCCTGACTGACCAACGAACCATTGATAGATTGACCGCGTTCTCGATCAACAAAGACTATCACACCTACACGCCGGTATGGCGCTCGATGGTCGGTTTTGACTTGCTCAAATCCGTGCCGTCGTTCCGTTACATTCCGTTCCTGCATGACTCTTTTGCAACGCAGGCATGGTTCTTCACTGGCCAATGGTTGATGAAAAACCAATGGAGCAACATTGCAAACCCGTTGTGTTATGTCGTTGACAACCCAGGAAACGGTATCACCAAAGCAGAAGCAGCACGCAAGTCTCGCGAGAGCGGCAAGCGCTTCTACTCTAGCCCGCAGTGCCGTAACTACCGTTGGGAACATCTCTTGACGTTGGCCGCAGTCAACCAAGGCTTGTTCGCCAGCCGCCTCGAGACCCGTAATGCCGTCGTCTACGAGCCTCGTTCCAAAGACTGGCTGTTGTTCTCGCAGTGGTGGTGGCGCAACGTGATGGGTTACGAGAACATCGAACTCTCGACTGGTGTTGCTTGGTACCCAGGCAGCAGCATGAGCCAAGGCTGGAGCGGTATCTACGCTTTTGCGAGCCGCGACCAGTTCTGGTTTGAGATGACGTACTATCTGCTCTAGCAGTGGGCTCGTGGGGAGTGACGGCAACGTGGCTCCCCATGAGGCTCTAACACGACAAACAAAGTAGCCAGTAGCCAGCATGGAAAAAGGAATAAGCAGTATCCATTTATGGCTTCTTCTACTGACTACTGACTACTGACTACTGACTACTCTGCCTTCACCATGCGCCCACGCAAACGTGCCAATTGGCCTGTGCTCGTATACCGGTACTGGGTAAGCCCTGAGTACAATACCTGGGAGCAATTCCCTACGGCTATCCAGCAGGAAGCTGACGCCATGCGTACGTTATGGAATCAACTTGTCGCTGCCTTTACGCAACGGCAACTCGCGTATCATAACGCTGTCGCTGCTGAGCCTCATGCATCAGCGAAACCGTCATCTCTTGCCCTGCGGCAGTTACAGCAGTCCTTTCTCAAAACAACCGAAGAGGTCAGTAAAGCGTCACCGGTGACGTGGTCGAACAAACAATTCGTGACCACACAAGTTTTTGCCGCACTGACGCGCTATTTTAAGAAACAGGGCGATCCCCCTCGACCACGTCATGGCGAGTTTCGCGAACTGCACTTCCACCATCGTTTCACTGAAGGTGGGTTACCTATCGAGCGCATCTTTGGCCATAGCCAGAGACTCAGCCTGGTACCCGTCGCGCCAGAAACGTTCTCCCCGGAGCTTTCACAACGCCAACAGAAACGACTGGCCCGGACGAGTGGCGTATTCCAGGTGAACGGCTGTGCCGTGAAGTTCAACACCATTCTGCATCGTCCATTTCCCTCGAACGCGTATCTGAAAGCCGCCGCATTGATCGGCAAGCGTACAGCTCCGCACGGCTACCACGAGGACAGCACCGGCGGACACGCCACGCCTCCACGTTGGCAATGGTCATTACAACTTACGCTCGAGATCCCTCCCCTTCAGCATTCGGTTCAAGAACACAAAACGACAGCGGCACTGCAAATCCGCAGTGAGTTGATCGACGAGCGGCATGTCAGTTTCGCCCTTGTGACCGACCCTACCGGACGTGAGGAAATGCTCTTTCTTCCAGAAGAGATTCTCGACGCATGGCATCATAAACTTTCATTACAACGGCAAGCTCATCAACTACTGGAAGTCACCAGGCAGCAACTCCAAGACATTCCTCCCGCAAAACAACCACCAGGCACGCACCAGCGCTTTGCCCATCTCAATGTAGCGCGTGCGCCCAGCTTGTGGCGCTTACTGCACACGTTAGAGGATGAGGGGGCGGCCCATGGAGCGTTACCAATTCTGCGCCACTGGGCAAGTTCTTCGACCAAGTTACTCCGCGAGGCCCGTGGAGTGGAACAGCACTCTCTTGGTCATCGCGATTGGTATTATCACAACGTCGCTCATCAGCTCTGCCATCGCTACAAACAAATAGTCATTAGTGGTTCAGGACCAGAAGGAACTCCCACACAGGAACATCTCCACACCGCTTCAGGACCGGAGAAACTGCGACGGTATCAGCAACTTGCCGCCCCTGCTCGCTTTCTTTCCTTTTTGCAGCAGGCCGCGGGTAAAACTGGCACGACAGTCGAAGAGGAACGACAGGTTACAAGCCGATAGACGTTGTATGAATTGCAATTGACACAGATCCAGACCCAGTTCAGCGGGGATAAAGCTGAAACTATAGCCCAAAAATCGCGGCACCGTAGCCAGTCCACTACGTGCCACCTACTGTAGCCGCCGCCGATATGCGACGTAGTTCGCACACACCGAAGCGCCAAGCTTCTCGGCGGTGCGGCGCGAGGGCCAGTTGTCGTCCAGCACTAACGTGTAACTCACGTACTTCGCGCCACGCCCGACCAGCTCAAGATAGCCATAACTCGCCATTGCTAAATTCACCCCGCGACCGCGGTCAGATTCTCGCACGCCAATAGCTAACACGTTGAGACGTTCACTCTCGTGCACCGTCCGCCCCGGCTTGAGAGCAACTTCCGCATTGTGCTCAGGAACAAGTAAGAGCATTCCCACGGGTTGGCGATCTCGATAGGCAAGCACTGAAGTGTCGAGTACACCTGCGCGCGTCAGAGCCTTCAATAACCCAGCGATTTCCGTCTCGCTGTATGGTATCCACCCCCAATGGGACTTGAAGGTGTCATTGAATGTCGCAACGAAATCAGACACACGCTGTTGCTCTGGGACTTCTCGCAGGGGCACGATCGTATAGCCTCCACGACGAGCGGCTTCGAGCATCCCAACCCACCGTGCCAGCAACTCAGGACGCACCTCAATCTTGTAGTCGACAAATCCTTTCTCACTCTCAAACCCCGCATCTTTTAACAGTGAGTGATAATATGCAGGATTAAGGCGTAACACGTTCGGCGGTAAGGTTTCGTAGTCATCAATCACAAAGGGAAAATCAAGCATGCCATGTCCTGCTCGCGCAGCGGTCGCGCCCTGCTCGTGCAACCACGAGCAGGCTTCGTGTATCAAGAGTTTGACCGCGTCGCGGGTGTTGGGCAGAGCTTCAAACCAGCAGAGGTGGCCAAGCCGCTCGTGCCAATGGCGTTGATATCGTGCATCGACAACCGCAAGCACCCGTGCGACAACTTGTCCTTGGTCACGAACAACAAAAGGCCGGACGGTACGTTCTTCATTAAACGTACTCTCGCCGCGTAGAATCGCCATTTCAAAGCGCGCTGCAGGGAGCCAGTACGCACTCCGTGAGGCATAGACAGTTTCGTACAACTGAATGAATTCGCGGCGGCTAGCGCCATCATGGGGAGTTTCTATTTTTAGCATGGGAACCCAATGCTCATCGCTTACACCGACTTCACTCCCATCAACGTGCCTTGTTGACGTTCGCGGGTCAGTTCCGAGCGCACCAGCCACGCGCCATCAGCCAGTGCTTTCATCTTCCCGCGTGCAGCCGTTCGAGAACGCGGAATCATTCCGCAATCGGTACACGGATACAAGTGCGCAGGCTCGACATACTGCAATGCCGTCCGGATACGCGCGGCCACTTTCTCTGGCGTTTCAATCTCTTCAGTGCCGACGTCGATCACACCGACCATGAGGTCCTTGCCCTTCGCTTGCCCTAAGACTGCAGGGTCAACACCAGATGCGGCACATTCAACCGAAATCATGTCCATCGCACTGGTACGGAGTAACGGCAACGACCGCCAGTAGTGACTCCAATCGGTGTTGCTATTCTTCCACTTCAGCACCATGTCGATCCCATACCCATAACAAATGTGGACTGCCTTCTTTGCTCGTATCCCTTTGGCTGCCTCTTCCAAGGTCCGTACACCCCACTCTTCCACCTCATCGAGATAGATGTTGAAGCAGGGCTCATCGAACTGCACGATGTCCGCACCAGCCTCAGCTAACTCATGCGCTTCGTCGTTAAGGAGCTTTGCCAACTCAGTCGCGAGCGTACGACGATTACGATAATACTCATCCGCGAGCGTATCAGTTGTCGTCATGGGTCCTGGCAAGGTAACTTTCACCGGCTTGGTACTGTGGTGCTTGAGAAATCGGACGGCCTCACTGACAATCGACCCACGCCGGCGAACGGGGGCAACGACGCGCGCGGCATCGACCATATTGCCATAGCGACCTCCGCGCGTGGGAATCTTCACCAATCGAGAGAAGTCGACTCCTTCGAGCCCTTCCACAAACCCCCAAATGTAATGGCGGCGACGTTGTTCACCGTCAGTGAATATATCGAGTCCAGCAGCCTCTTGATCAGCGAGCGCCAGCAACACCGCATCATCTTGCCCTTCCTGCAGGGCATCACCATCCAACTTCCATTGCACGTACATCTGCCCCGCAGGCACCAGCCACGTAGGTCGGGGCAAACTACCAACGATCATAGTTTGGAGCATAGAACCTCCTGGGAACGTCATTCGTGATCTGTGACAGGAAACAGGTAAAACGTAAATATGTACAACGTAAAAGGGGAAGAGCGGTGGTTACGTTCTATGTTATTCACACCGCTTGTTCCCGAAACAAATGAAATGCCTTCATCACCGGCCTATCGGTGAAAGAAAAGAGAATCGCGTCCTGGCTCGCTGAAGCGTTCTGATGGCGATGCGTACTCCACGTAGGTAGCGCGAACACATCCCCTGGCGACCACGCATAGCTCCTCCCGTCGATCTCCGTGTGCCCATGCCCTTCGACAGCAAGATAGACGACACTCTCACTGTGACGATGGGCTTCGGTCTGTTGTCCTGGTTTGAGACGTTGGAGAAAGCTTGCCATCGTCGGTAACGACGGACCACCATTGACCGGATTGACATACTCGACAATGGCGCCATCAAACGAGCTTTCGGCATGCGAACTCAGGCTTGCCACCGCTTCACGCGCATCTTTCCAGGAATACTTCAGTAATGGAGAAAGCGTACCAGATGCGCGCTGCCATGAAGGCAAAAGTCCGCTTTTACCATATTCATTCACCGAATTGTTCAGCGGCTTGGTCAGTGACTGTGCTTCCTGGGTGAAGGGTTCGAAGAAAATCCCTTCCAACATCGTAATCAACGGAATGTCCAGCCCGTCGAGCCACACCACCGGCCCACTGGCTTCACTGCCGTGATCGTGCCAGGTCCAGTTTGGCGTCAAGACAAAATCTCCAAACGACATGGTCATTTTCTCGCCATCGACAACAGTGTAGGCTCCCTCACCTTCCATAATGAATCGCAACGCATTGGGGGTATGTCGATGCGTTGCTGCAACCTCGCCGGGTAAGATCAGTTGGAGCCCACCATACAAGGTGTGAGTTGTTGCGATACGGCCTTCGAGCCCGGGATTGAGCAGCATAAGGACGCGGCGTTCAGCTTCGGCAGCAGACACCAATTCCCCTGCCCGTAACAATTGCGGTCGGAGTTCTTGCCATCGCCATAAATGTGGCTTCGCCTGACTCCGCGGTTCCGGTGTGAGCGCCTGGCGGAGGAATTTCCACAAAGGGCCAACATTGAATTGCGATAAGCCGCTCAGGTAGTCATCGACGACTTTCGTTTGCGCTTCTGAACGTTGCGTGATGTCTTTCATACAATCCCTCTTTTTCGCCCCTCTTTATGGTCGCCCGTTCGCCCCTTCGTCCATTCATTAGTCTATGGCAAATCCGGGGCCGCAAACTCCTCACCCAAAAGCACCTGGAAGTTAATCCCCACGTATTTCTCATCAGTGCCGTGGAGTGACCAACGTTCGGTCCAGCCATGCGCAAACTTTTGTAACTCTTTGTTGCCCCACACCTTCTCGAAGGCGTCGAGATCGCCGATCTCCATCAAGTCGTAGTAGGTGAAAGGAACTTTTCCGACCTTTTCCTCGATAACTTTCCAATTGGAGTAACGCACAATGCCGGGGACGCTATTGAAAAATGGATTATCGACATCCCGCACCCATTGCTCATATTCGGCTTTGTTGACATGTGCCCCAAGATTGTACGTCAACAGCAGCATCGCTCGCCGTTTGGCCATACCACACCTCCTTTCGGCTCAAACGGGACCATACTCTGCTCACCAGCGGCAGGTCAATGTGGAGCGGGGATTGGGAATTGTAGATTGCGGAATGGGGATTGCGGATTTGAGGAGAGGCGAGAAGCTGCATCCACTATCAACAGCCTTTTCAGCGCTGTCATTCTGAGCGAAGCGAAGAATCCCTCTGAGAGACCCTTCACTTCGTTCAGGGTGACACATACGGAACGGTTCTGTTTATGTCCTTGAGTTCAGAAACGCGTTCTGTGGCAAGGACAAAAGAATCACGCCGCAGCCGAAGGCAGCAGGGTGCGCACGCTGCTCTGTCGTAACCGCCCGAAAATGCGCTGCGTAGCAAGCGACCGATTCAAGGTATAGAAGTGAATCCCAGGGGCTCCACCAGCCAACAACTCCTCACATTGGCGCCATGCCCAGTCAACACCAATCTCTAACGTCGCTTGTGGATCATCAGCCACTGGCTCGAGCCGTCTATGCAATGCCTCCGGAATCGACGAACCACACATTTTGGCAAAGCGGACAATCTGGCGATAGTTCGTGATCGGCATAATGCCGGGAATGATACGTTTGCGAATGCCAAGCTCACGGGCACGTGCACAGAAATCAAAGTAGTCACGATTATCGAAGAACAATTGGGTCGTGATGAAATCAGCGCCACGGTCAACTTTCGCTTTAAGGTGTTCCAAGTCCAACTGTTGATCACCACACTCAGGGTGCGGCTCCGGGTATCCCGCAACGCCAATACAAAAATCGTCTAACGCGCGTGCCAGAGACACCAACTCTGCGGCATGAGCGAAGCCATCGGGTGCCGGAATAAAGTCTGTCTGTCCCTTTGGTGGGTCCCCACGTAAGCACATCAGGTTTTCGACGGCGCGATTTTTCAGTTCATCCAACACTTCACGCAATTCATTCTGGCTATGCCCGACACACGTAATATGGGCCATGCCAAGAATGCCGAGTTCCTCTTGAAATCGACAGACAAGGTCAATGGTGTTACGACGGGTCGAACCACCAGCGCCATAGGTCACTGAGATAAAGCTCGGGCTCAGCGGTTGGAGTTCACGGGCACGTGCCAATAGCTCGTCCACTTCCTGTGGTGTCTTGGGTGGAAAGAACTCAAAGGAGAACGTCGGGGAGCGGAGTGAAAACAAGTCACGAATCTTCATGAGTCCGGTTCCTTTCTTGGTCCAGTATACGTCATCGCGACTTCGAAACGAAAGAGTGCCTTGCCTTTACAATCAGCCGCCTCCCGTTATACCATCCGCGCCGTCAGGGCAGAATAAGAAGGAGGGTTGTATGTACTCACTAAAGGATCAAGCATGTATCGTTGGTGTCGGTGAAACCGCCTTTACCCGAGGTTCAGGAAAAACCGATTTCGCGCTCATGCTCGAAGCCTCGATGAAAGCCATCAGTGACGCGGGACTCAAACCGCATGACATCGACGGGATTATCCCACCGCCGCTCCCATCTACGGCTGAGCATTTTGCCGCTAACCTTGGGATTGAGGACCTACGGTATTCCGTCACGGTTCACATGGGAGGTGCAAGCCCAGTCACATCGCTCCAAAGCGCCGCAATGGCCATTGCCTGTGGGGTCGCGAAAAATGTGCTCGTCCCACTCGGTTGGAACGGTTATTCCACCATGCGTGTCAGCAGTCCGTCGAGCGACAACGGCGGTGGGATTCCAGCGCTCGGAACAACAATCGGTGAGTACTACTTGCCATATGGAGCGACTGTCCCGGTGCAATGGTACGCGTGGATCGCGAATCGGCATAAGAAGATGTACAACGTGCCAGATGAAGCGATGGGTGCGATTGCAGTCGCTTCGCGCAAACATGCCCAGCTCAACGAAAAAGCTTTTATGCGCGGGCGGCCCTTAACGATGGAAGATTATCTCAATGCCCGCTGGATCTCCAAGCCATTTCGTCTGTTTGACTGCTGCCTCGAAACCGATGGTGCGTGCGCCGTTGTGCTGACTGCGCCTGAGCGCGCAAAAGACCTCAAACATACGCCGGTCTACATTTCTGGCATCGCCGAAGGGCATCCCTACCCCGCCGATGATATTCCGGCACGGCCAGATCCCTTTGTCATTGGCTTAAGCTTCGCCACCCCCAATGCGTTACGCATGGCCCAGATTGACCTCAAAGACCTCGATTTCATCGAAATCTACGACTGCTTCTCGTATGTCGTACTGTTGCAACTCGAAGCCTTAGGTTTTTGCAAACGGGGAGAAATCGCCGACTTCGTCAAAGGCGGCCGTCTGGAACTCGGTGGAGAGCTACCGATCAACACTCACGGTGGGTTACATTCAGAGGCGCATGTCTGGGGGATGAATCATGTGGTCGAAGCCACACGACAACTTCGGCACGAGTGCGGCACTCGCCAAGTCAAAGACGCCCAACTCGGTCTGGTGACTGGCTGGGGCGATTTCGGCGACGGCAGCTTAGCGATTTTGCGGCGATAACTGAGTTTCTCTCGCCCTCTCCCTGACTCGCGAGGGAGCCGGTCAATAAAAGTGGAAAAGGAAACCTCTATGGCAGAAACAGCATACAAGAAACCCCTTCCCCGTCGTCGCAATCCCATGGCGGCGGAGTTCTACGCCTTTTGTAAACAGCATGAATTACGTTTTCAGCGGTGCAAAGATTGCGGGACGTGGCGCCACGTGCCGCGCGACATGTGCGCCAAGTGTGGCTCATTCAATTGGGAATGGGCAAAGTCCTCAGGGAAAGGCAAACTCTTCTCCTGGACAACCGCGATGCAACCGATGCTCCCGCCTTTCGCTCCCGATATTCCCTACAGCCCTGTCGTCGTCGAGCTGGAAGAAGGCGTACGCATGATCTCATGGCTCACCGATGTGCCAGAGAACGAGTTACGCCTCGATCTCCCTCTCGAAGTGGTCTTTGAGGATGTGTCACCAGAGGTGAGTTTGCCGAAGTTTCGCAAAGCGAAATAGCCCTCAGCGATCAGCTTTCAGCAGTCAGCTTACAACACTAGAGCTATTGGTAGTCTACTTTCAGCGATCAGCGTAAATCAGGAAGTCAACCTATGAAGAACTTTAGAGAGCTGAAAGTGTGGGAAAGAGCCCACCAACTGACCTTGTCGATTTATAAGGTAACGACAACCTTGCCGAGGGAAGAATTATACGGGCTGATGACAAGTCAGATTCGCCGTTCGCGTGCCTCTATTGCCGCTAACATTGCGGAGGGTTGTGGGCGCGGCAGTGAAGCTGACTTTGCACGCTTCCTACACATAGCTATGGGTTCAGCAAGCGAGCTTGAGTACCATCTCTTACTCGCACGAGATCTCAATTTCTTGCACCAGTTAGCATATGAGAACCTCGATCGCGCAGTAACCGATAAAAAAAGAATGCTTACTGCTTTTATCCAAAAGCTGACGGCTGATCGCTGATTACTTTTTCGTTTCGAGAAGCTGAATGCTGACCGCTGAACGCTGACTGCTTGTTGGAGTAAGATATGACTACCTTCCCCGGCTTTACCATGCCGCCAGAACTGGCGTTGCTGCGAGATCAGGTCAGGCGCGTTATTCAAGATGAAGTTATTCCTGCAGAGAAACGCGTCGACCCTGATGCGGAAGACTTAGCCGAAGAGGATTACCATCGCATCAGCGCAAAGACCAAAGCGGCACGTTTGTGGGCTCTCTCTGCGCCAGAAAAGTACGGTGGTGGCGGCATGAGTACGTTCGGCATGAGCGTGCTCTTGGAAGAGATGTCGCAACATCGCCAGGGATTGTACAATCCAGGCTGCGGTGTCTTTGGCCGCTATCCTCCCCCAGTGATCTATGGTGGCAATGAAGAGCAGATTCAAAAGTACGCCGTGCCGACCATTCGCAATGGGACCTACACCTTCTTCGCCATTACTGAACCGAGTGGAGGAGCTGACCCGGCGGGCTCTATCCAATGTCGAGCCGTCAGGCAAGGCGACTACTGGGTACTCAACGGCACCAAGATTTTTATTTCGCATGCCCATGAAGCAAATTGGGGCGTCGTCTTCGTGCGGACCGATCCGAGCAAAGGCCGCAAGGGCATTAGTTGTTTCATCATTGATCAGGGCACTCCAGGTTTCACGGCGCGGCCGTTTCGTACGATTCGTACGGTCTCACTGCCTAACGAAGTCTCTTTTGAAGACTGCAAAGTGCCAGCCGCCAACATGATTGGCAACGAAGGAGATGGCTTAGACTTGTGCATGGATCTCCTTACCAGACAGCGCTTCCCCTACTCGGCCTGCAACCTTGGGGTCGCAGTCGCAGCGCATCGCATGGCGATCGCGCATGCAAAGCAACGCTCAACGTTCGGAGTGCCACTGAGCCAACGGCAAGCGATTCAATGGATGCTCGCGGATGCGGAAGTCGAATTACGTGCCACACGCTATCTGATTTGGGATGGCGCATGGAAAGCGGACCGAGGTGAAGACGCACGTGTCGAAGCCTCAATCGCCAAGCTGTACTCCAGTGAAGTCTTAGGGCGGGTCATTGATAGCGCTGTACAAATTCATGGTGGTTATGGTGTCACCAAAGAATTTCCGCTTGAACGTTGGTACCGAGAAGCCCGTGTCCGGCGCATCGGAGAAGGTCCGTCAGAAGTACACCGCATGGTGATTGCGCGGGCGTTGTTTAGGTGAGGGAGCTCTCAGTGGTCAGCTATCAGCTTTCCATCCTCTTGATCTACCGGATCAACACCCCTCGACAAAGGTAAGCGCGCGCACATATCCTTTCTCCAGAAGCTGACCACTCATCGATGATCGTTCGTGCTTTTTTGACACGCTGACGGCTGACGGCGGATCGCTGATTGCTTTCTTAAACTCTCTCGGATTTCTCCCGATAGCACCCTTAGTAGTTTTCGGGGGGTCTGCACTCCGGCGTGCTTATGGCAGTTCGTAAGCACCCAAACGGGGCATGTACACCGAGAGAGATCATGAAGGACACAACACACACAGAAGCCCAACTCCGCGCAGAGATTGCGGCTTTACAACATCGTGTAATGGAGCTTGAAGCCGCTCAGCGCCACGCGCAAGAACATATAGTAGCGTTCCAGAAAAACGACCAGCGGCTCCACCTTATGCGAGAACATCTGCTGGTCGGAGCACTCTATCGTGAGGGCGATACCGTTTCATTCAACAAAGCTGTCGAGCAGATCACTGGCTATACCAACCTCGAGATTTCCACAATCGATCAGTGGTTTTGTTCTCTGTACGGTAACCAGGCAGCAGACGTACGCGAACTCTATGAAACTGATCGCGCGGTAAATTTTCCTTACGCCCGTGTGGTTCCCTTAACTCACAAGAGTGGCGAGCAGCGTTATGCTGAGTTTTCTGCCTATCGCTCGGACGGGGGAGAGGTCTGGTTCCTTCATGATGTGTCCGAACATAAACGAACCGAGGAAGCCCTACGTACGAGTGACGAACGATGGCAACTCGCGGCTCGCGGTGCCAACGATGGCATTTGGGATTGGAAACTCAGGAATAATGAAGTCCTTTTCTCTGCACGCATGAAAGAGATCATGGGATTCGCCGACCACGAACTCGGTCATGATTTTCACGAGTGGAAGAATCGTATTCACCCTGACGATCAAGCAGCGGTCACCTCCGCGCTGGAGAAACATTTCTCCAAAGAAGTCTCATTTTATGTTGTCGAGTATCGCCTACGCTGCAAAGACAACAGCTACAAATGGGTTCTGGCTCGTGGACAAGCAGTGTGGGATGAGCATGGCATCGCCGATCGTATCGTCGGCGCGCTGACAGATTTGACAGAGCAGAAGGCTGTAGAAGCTACGCTTCGTGAAAGCGAAGAGCGGTATCGGTTCTTAGCCGTTAACGCGACGGATTTTGTTTCACGCCACACCCCAGACGGTATCTGCTTTTACGCCTCACCATCATGTTATCGGATGCTCGGGTATACGCCAGAAGAACTCGTTGGTCGCTCTCTTTTTGCGTTGGTCCATCCAGATGATGCCGATCCTTTACTTGCAGGTTTCCAGACAATTTTACAAAGTGAAGAGTCACACTCCATCGAATATCGTCTGCAGCGTAAAGATGGAACGTATATCTGGCTTGAAAGTGTTGCCCGTGCGGTACGCAACCCAACAACCGGTGCACTCGAAGAACTCTTAGCTTCCGCACGGAACGTCACAGCACGGAAGTGTGCGGAAGAAGAGTTGCACCAGGCCAAGGAAGCTGCAGAGTCCGCCAATCGCGCCAAGTCACAATTCTTGGCCAATATGAGCCATGAAATCCGCACCCCGATGAATGGCGTGCTGGGGATGACTGAATTACTGCTCGGTACCGACTTAAACGTCAAACAACGACGCTTTGCCGACACCATTCAGCACTCTGCCGAATCGCTGCTCAATATCATCAACGACATTCTCGATTTCTCAAAGATCGAAGCCGGAAAACTTGAACTCGAAGAGGTCGATTTCGACCTTCGCCAGGTAGTGGAAGATGTTGCTGATCTCCTAGCGCAACGTGCCCACGCCAAAGGGTTAGAAATCGCCTGCCATATTCACAATGAGGTGCCAACTGCTGTGCGAGGCGACCCACACCGGCTCCGACAAGTGCTGACGAATCTCGTCGGCAACGCCATCAAGTTCACAGAACAGGGGGAAGTCGTCATTGAGGTGCAGAACCACCCAGCCGATTCTGCCCCAAGCACGACGTGCGCGCAGATGTTGCGTTTTGCTGTGCGCGATACTGGTATTGGGTTATTACCAGAAGCACAGGCCAGATTGTTTCAACCGTTTGTGCAAGCCGATGGTTCGACCACCCGCAAATACGGCGGCACTGGCCTCGGTCTCGCTATTAGCAAGCAACTGATCACGGTGATGGAAGGGCAGATCGGAGTCGACAGCATTCCCGGCAGTGGTTCAACGTTCTGGTTTACCGCCCAACTCGAGTTACAGCCGACAGGCACCGCCCGTATGATCCCGTCACTCGAACAGTTTCAGCAACTCCGGGCCTTGCTTGTGGACGACAATGCAACAAACCGTGAGATCCTCCACCACCAACTCCAATCATGGGAGCTGCATAACGATAGTGCTGAAAGCGGAGTAGAAGCATTACAACTGTTGTATAAAGCAGCGGTCTGGCGCACCCCCTATGACATCGCCATTCTTGATATGCACATGCCTGGGATGGATGGCATCGCTCTCGCTCAGACTATCAAGAGCGATCCCGTCTTGGCCTCAACGCAACTGATGATGCTCACGTCCGCCGGCCAATACGGCGATGTTGAAGCAGCCCGGCAAGCAGGCATTGAGGTATATCTCAGCAAACCCGTACGGCAGTCCGAACTCTATAATGGGTTAATGTCACTCTTTACAAGAAAGAGGTCATCGACGTTGCCACAGGCAACGAGCACCTCCCAGTCTGCCTCTTTGCACGCCGCAAGCAACCGAGGACAGGCGTTGCATCGCGTCCTCCTCGCGGAAGATAATCCAGTCAACCAAGAAGTCGCTCCTCACATGTTAGAGCTACTCGGGTGTGAAGTTGACGTCGCCAGTAATGGTCACGAGGCTTTCCGAGCAATGCAAACGGCATCGTATGATGTTGTCTTCATGGATTGTCAGATGCCAGAAATGGATGGCTTTGAAGCGACAACCGCGATCCGCCAGTACGATCAAGGCCAGCGGCAGGCCATCATTATCGCGCTCACAGCTAACGCAATGGAAGGAGATCAGCAGCGCTGCCTTACCGCGGGAATGGACGATTATCTCAGTAAGCCGTTCTCACAAGAAAAATTGCGCGCCATCCTAAGCCGCTGGACAGGACCTGCTCGTCAGAGTCAACGTCCACACCTTCGGCCTGCGGGACATGCCACAGCGGAGACGCACGCTAACATAGTGACTCCCCTGAGCCCGGTCCTGGATCTCAGTACGTTACAACAACTGCAGAGTCTGCAGAAACCCGGACGACCAGAAGTCCTGCGCAAATTAATCACCACCTATCTTTCCGACTCGCCGCTGCTGTTGGCCGCCCTTCACCAAGCTGTCAGTGAAAAAAATGCCTCGCTCACGCATGACAAGGCTCACAGCCTAAAAGGCAGTAGCGCAATGATTGGGGCCACGGGGGTGGCAACTCTTTGTCGCGATCTCGAACAGTGCGGTCGCGAGCAGCAATTCGATCGCGCCGTAGCAATTCTTGCTTCAATTGAATCCTGCTACGCTCTCACCCACACCTCACTGTCCGCGATCCTGAACGATACGCCACTGCACGAGGCCGTACAAATGTCTGCCCACGCTACGCCACCAGTCTTGAGAGAACTACAGGAGACGAACATTACAGAGGTTCACACCTCTCCTCGTCGCGTTCTTCTCGTTGAAGACAATCCGGTGAATCAACAGGTTGCTCTCGGGGTCCTCGAATACCTCGGCTACCAGGTCGATGTGGCTGACAATGGACGCCTCGGGGTCGAAGCTTTTGCGAGCGGCCGCCACGACTTAATCCTCATGGATTGTCAGATGCCCGAGATGGATGGGTTTGAGGCTACACGCGTTATCCGCGAACAAGAAAAGCAAGCCTCAGTGCTCCGTCAGGTTCCCATCATTGCGCTGACAGCGAATACGGCAGCCGGTGACCGCGAGAAATGCCTCGCTGCAGGCATGGATGACTATTTAGGTAAACCGTATAATCAGGAGCACCTGCGCTCAGTCTTGGAGCGCTGGCTTCAGGATAAGATTCTGCCAGGCGTAAAAGCTGCGTAAATCCATTAGTAGTCAGTCCATTTAATTTTGAGGGATGGGGTTTCGTCATGCCCGCGCAGGCGGGCATCCAAGGAAATTCAGCAGTGGCCTGTCGTTAAGCCTCCTGGATTCCCGCACTCGCGGGAATGACGCCCCTTGAGTTATCCATCAAAACTTTCTGGACTATCTACTAGCAGGCGGTTTCTCCGCACTCGATTACGCCGCTTCCTTGATGAACGGTGGAGTCATCACAGTGTTCTCTTGCAGAACTTTTTCCATGAAGACGGTACAAATGCCATCGTTATAACGCTCAATGAAGGAAAATCCAGCCTGTCGGTAGAGTTTGATCGCTCGCGCTTGTTTCTCAGCATCGTAAACATCGAGTCTTATCCGTTCGTATCCTTTATCAGTGGCAAATTCAATGAGCTTTTGAGTCATCAACCAACCAAGCCCTTGGCCTCGATATTCTTTTAGAAACCACAAACGCTTCAGTTCGCAGATACCATCTCGCCAGTGCCGTATCCCTCCCGTGCCAACAACTCGTTCCCCATCGACGAGAACGTAAAACACCCCGTTCTGGTTACAATAAGAACCTTCAACATCATCAAGGTCGGTCAAAGACTCATGTTGTAGAACGAATTCTTCTGACACTTCCCACAATTCTTGACAAACAGAGAGAATAACCCGTTTCGCGGCTTCCTGCTGATAGGGTCGTATTGGCTGTACAGTAATCATGGGCAAAAATTTCCCCCTTCGAAAGAGTCGCGTCAGTTGATCCAGCGTGAGTGCGTTCCCGCCTACTGACTCGTTTTGCACATCGGCGGCCTGTCCACATACTTTAACGCGAGACCAAAATGCCCATAGGCGCGCACATTTCGCGCTCTTTTATGCAAACTAACAAAAAGTCACCCTAGCGACTAAAGACATCGCCAACAACACCGATAGTGTTATCCGGGCGGGAAGTGTTTGGGGACATACCCTCGCTCAAATTTATCACCTGGTATGACGATGACTACAGCATCACGCAATTCGCAATCATCACAACCGACACTCCGTCAGTGGCTTTGGGCGCTCTATCGTTTCAGTCGACCGGAATCGACACTCGGCAGTATCGTTATGTGCACGGCCATCGCGGTAGCCTTGTTTCCGGTGATACCTTACGAGCCAATTATTCTGGTAAAGATCGCCGCGTGTATCCTCTCGCTCGCCCTATGGACGATAACCTGTCATGGTATTAACCAGATTTACGACCTTCCAGTCGACCGCATCAATAAGCCGGACTTCCCTCTCCCGTCGGGTACCATGACGATAACACAAGCGTGGCTAGTAACTCTTGGTACCGGCATAGTGGGTTCAATCCTCGCGTTATGGATTATGCCTTTCTGGCTAGCCTTCGGCTTTCTCGGGTTTATGACGTCAGCCTCGGTTGTGTACTCAGTCCCACGGTTTGGGAGCCGCACGGTTCGACAAAGTCCTTGGCTTACGAAGTTACTCGGTGTGACTTTTAGGGGAGTGGTGTATCCTGCAACTACCTTCTTGACGGTATGGAACTTCGCCTCAACTCAGTCGTTCGGGCTTGTGTATCTGGCCTTTATTCTCACATTTGCGGTGCTCTTCTGTGTTGGAATGAATACCTTCGAAGATATTCCCGACATGCAAGGTGACCAAAAGGGTGGCTATCGCAGCTTTGCCTTACTACTAGGTGCAACGAAGACTGCATACATTTGCTCCGTGGCCTTTCTTATCGCCTTTGTCGGGCTCACACTCTGGATACTCACGTTTCCGCATCTGTTCAGGGTGGAATTTGGGATTGCTGTAGAAGCACTACTGCTTTTGGTTTTCGTTGTCGAGTTTACACGCTTACTTCGCCTACACCTGCAGCCCGACGGCTCTGGCGCGAAGCCTTTCTACGCATTCCTGTGGCGCATGTACTCTCTCCAGTACATTGCCTTGATTATCATTTTCGCTCCTGCATGATTTCATCACAGTACCGCAATGCCGGCTCTTCAGCTCAGGAAGTACCATGCCTTGGAGAGGCTGCCGAAAGAGAGGCAACCACCACGAGGGAAGATCTTCTAGTTTAGCGAGACAAGTCACCAGAAGGGTCTTCTATACCCACCGCTCCCAATCTCCTTCGTAAATCCTTCGCTTCTCGCAAGTCAGGAGTATCAAGTCCTTCAGTAAACCAGCCATACACCTCTGACAATAAATGTCGGGCCTCCCTCGCTCTAGATAGTTTCATCCACAGGCGAGCGAGACTTGTCGCTGCCCGTAATTCAAGAGACTTCGCTTGTTGCTGCTGGGCGATACCTAGCGCCCGCTGTAAATAGTCCTCCGCATTTTTTCCGTTGTCTCACGGGGAACAAGTAACAAAGCGTTGGTGCGAGGCATTGTTCTCCTCTTGCTATTGGCTTTCGGAATTTCTTCCAGACTAGGAGCGGTTATTTCTTGGCCTTGCTCCTGCAGAAGGAATTCTCCTTTCAATCTATACAACTCGGCTTCCCACAATCTATCGTCTGTGATCACTACTAGTGAAAAGGCTTCATCCAAAACGTCGATTCCCTTCTGGAAATTCCTGGTTCCTCGGTATGCTTCGGCGAGCAAAGAAAGATAGTATGGTAAGGAGACTTTTGCCCCAATCGTGCGCCATGTCGAAATTCCTTGTTGTAGGAGGGCAATTCCCTCTTGAGGATTTCCTAGTGTGGTAATACTCCAACCTTGGAACATTTCTCCCATCCTTTTCCAGATTGGGAATCCATGCTCAGTCGCCACGGCAATGATCTCTTTGGTCTGGCTTTCTATCACCCAAGGTTCCCTTCGAAGTTGACGTAAGAGCGTAGCAAAGGTGAGCGCATACGCGAGGCTGTGAGGATGAGCAAGTTCTCGGGCACGAACCACAGACTCCTGTCCCTTTGCCAATGCCTGATCTGGATACCCTAGAAACCAGAGCATCTGAGAGGCACGACACAGGGAGGCAACACCCGGATCCTGACCGTACAGAAGCGCGTGCGAATAGTGTTTTTGCGGATCGTACAAGCTTCGGGCCAAATCGAGATGATGCAGGGCACTTATGAATTCGCCCTGGCTAGATAACGTTCCTCCTAGTGAGAAATGTGCTTCCATCAGCAATGATTCGTCGTCTCGCGCTTGCACCGATACTAACAACTGTTCCGCAAGTTCTCGCGCAGTCGCAAGTTCAGCTCGGGTATAATAGAATGCAGCAAGTCCACGGAGTACCGGTGCAAGTTGCGGGGTTTTATCAATTTGCTGACACAATTCACGTGCACGATCATATGCCTGCTTAACCTCGGGCGCGGCATAGCCTGTTATCGCTGTTAGCGCCACGCCAAGACTAATTTGGCACTTGAGTTCAAGTTCTGTCCGCTCTGTCGGATCGGTAAACGTTCGCAGCAAGTCTAGCGCCTTGGTCAAATGATTGACCCCTTCCTGGCGTGCGAGACGCTGGGATGCTTGCTCAGCGGCCTGCTGTAAACAATGGACAGCTCGACGCAGGTCTCCTCCACGCTCGAAATGCAGCGCCAGTTCGGCGGCAACGTCGCTTGTCTGCTCTCCATACCCTTGTGCCAGTCGTTCAGCAATTCGCAGATGACATTGGGTACGCCGACCTGGAGTCACCCAGTTATAGAACACTTAGTGATAGACCGCATGTAAGAACTCATAGCGTACGGTGGAGGTCCCGTCCGGCCACTTGCGCATCTCGGTTTCTTGAATGAACTGACTTTGGCGTATGAGATCAGCGCAGCGTTCCTCAATGTCGATGACATCTCTGCCCATAGCCGCAGCAATCGCTGCTGACGAAAATTCGCGCCCTTCCACGCTTGCCGCTTCGAGAATCTGCCGATCATCAGTGCTCAGGCGATCAATTTTCTCTTCAATCACTTGGCGAAGGCTTTCCGGGACGCGAAAGTCTTCAACACCCACAGGCAACTCTAAGTGTCCGTCTCGTTCAACCATCTGCCCACGTAACATGTTCACCACATTAATCATGAACAGCGCGTTGCCTTCAGTACGTCGGTAGACCAGCTCGGCAAGTGCTGATAACGCCTGACTCGTAGGTAAGGACTTTCGGATATACGTCGCAACTTCCTCGTGGCTGAGCAAGGCGAGCGGGAGTTCCTCACACTGTCGGCGCACCTGCATCTCGCGCTTAAGCTTCTTGAGTGGGTGACCAGTGACAAGATCCGCAGGACGATACGTGCCAATTACCAAAAGCCGGAGACGCTCCTGGCGTTGCACCAGGTACGACAACAACTCCAGAGTTGAGTAATCACTCCAGTGAAGATCTTCGAGAACTAAAACAAAAACGTTTTCCTGGGTCAGTGCTTCAAGAGCCTCGGCCATTTCTCGCAACATCCGTTGCTGATTCGCCCCCTGATTGCGCTGCTGCAAACTGGCGAGTTCCACTCGACTCAGCAAGCTCGGCATCTGCACCATCCACGTCGGGGCATAACGACTCAACAGCTCAACGATCGGTGCATTCCCTGGTTCACGACAGAGGCGCGTCAAGGCTTCCAAAATCGGTAAATACGGCTCACCTTCTCCGTACTGTTCGAGGCATTGACCGCGTCCGATGCGCACCCGCCAATCTGCTCGTACTCGCGCCAAAAACATTTCAACCAGGGTCGTCTTTCCAATCCCCGGCTCACCGGTCACAAACACAACCTGACGTTGCCCACGTCTCGCCTTGGCAAAATATTCTTCAAGTAACCCAAGCTCTTCCTGGCGCCCGACGACAGACTCAAAACCAGCAACCGATTCTTCTAAAAGTGCAGAGGGTTTTCCAACAACCGTCGGACCGATATAGCGATACCCTTTTCGCCCTACCGTTGCGATGTATTGGGGAGTCCTGACATCGTCGTTCAACGCTTTGCGGATATCGCTGATACAAACCGCTAGAGCAGTTCTGGTTACGCGTTTTGCTCCCCAAATGTAACGAAAAATTTCCTCTTTTGTTAGCAACTCACCAGCGTTTTCCACCAACATCTGTAGTAATTCGACCGCCGTTTGCCGTAATCGAAGGTCCTCATCCCCCCGCCAGATTTGCTTCTTTTCCGTATCCAAGCGAAAAGGACCAAAAATAAGATAAGGAACACGTTCCATAGATCGCACTATAGCAAAATGAATCGATATGAATAGAAAGTTGAATCGTTCATGACTAAACATGAACACCAATTTGGTCTACGAATAGACCCAATGACACAAGTAGTTCACAGGAGAGCTACGGTTCAAGCATCGGGGAAATGTCCGAGAAATTCCTATTTAAAAGAAAGGAACAGGCAATGATTCATCCAGACACCGAGCTCCGATTCATCAATCCACAAATTGGCTACGGGGTTGTGGCGACGCGCCTCATTCCTAAGGGAACTATTACCTGGGTCCGAGACGATTTGGATCGAACCCTCTCTCCTGCCCAAGTAGAAGCAATGGACTCGGTCTACCAAAACATTATCACGACCTATGCTTACATCGACTCCAAAGGAGATTTCGTGCTGTGCTGGGATTTGGCACGCTACGTCAATCATTCATGTGAGCCTTCTTGTCGTATGGCAGGGTACGAGTTTGAAGTCGCAGTGCGCGATATTCATCCAGGCGAACAACTCACCGATGAGTATGGGTACCTCAACATTGAGTATGATTTTCCCTGTGCGTGCGACTCTCCCTCGTGCCGCAAACACGTGCGCGCTGGTGACCTCCTGAGATACGCAGAGGCCTGGGATCAAGAGACAGAAGCACCCTTTCGCCTTATTCCAACTGTAACGCAGCCGCTGTGGCATCTCATCCGCGAAAAAGACGAGGTCAATGCGATTCTTCAGCGCCAGCTACCAATCCCTTCGTGTCTCAAGCATTACCCGTTGTTACCAGCAGAAGAATATGGCCTGCTATGGCCCGACGTGAGGAGTCAGAATCACAAGCCTGCCAGAGTGGCGCACGATAGAGCACTTCACTCTGCCGCAGCGCCACGGCTGCCGTTATCTGTCGGGTAAACAGCAGAGCGTACGATGTTACGATCAGCAACCGGGCAACACGACCTTTCGGTCAGCAAGGTGCTGCAGCCTTATCGCGCACAGGTAGCGATGATTGCAGCAGGCCTGATGTTGGAGGCAAGCCTTACCAGTGGCGTGCCGCTTGGTTTCAAATTTCTGATTGACGAAGCAATCACTCCTCAAGACCTGCACACGTTCGCGCTCGTTCTCGGGATTCTTATCACAGGGGCCGTCGTCGTTGCGCTCACCGGTCTCTATCGCGACTACTTATATGCGCAAGTATGTGCCGCAGTACTGAGCGACATACGACAACGCATGTTTCGCCACCTTCAACAATTGTCCTTAGGTTTCTTTTCTCGTTCGGAGTCAGGCTATGTCGTTTCCCGCTTTTCGCTCGATCTGGCCACGATCGAGAATGCCCTGACCGCAGCCATTCCGTGGGCCATCTTGCCGAGCCTCGACATCGTCTGTAGCTGCATCTTGTTGTTTGCTCTGGAATGGCGGCTCGCACTCATCAGCATGCTGGTGTTCCCGCTCACGCTGATTGGTCCTCGTGTTTTTGCCCCACGTGCAACGCGCGCGAGCTCAACACGCAAACAGCGCGAAGCTCATGTCCTCACTGCAGTGGAAGAGAACTTCAGTGCGCCGGCACTCATTCGCGGGTTTGGACTCGAGAGTCGCATGCTGAACGGCTTTGCAGCTCAGCTCAGAGACTTAGCCGAACTGAGCGTGCGTGTCGGATTTCTCAATGCGCTGGTTGAACGCTCTGCAGGAATCAGTATCCTGTTCCTCCAAGTTGTAGTCATGGGAGCTGGAGCCTACATGGCTTTCCAGGGCAGTTTGAGCATCGGCTCGCTTGTCTCGTTTCAAGCGCTGTTTATGACACTCAGTTGGTCGCTCTCGTATGTCTCGCAGTACATTCCCAATCTTGTCCAGGCCAAAAGCAGCCAACAGCGCATTCAAGATCTGCTTCGGGAGCAACCACAAGTCATCGATGCACCAGGAGCCCGGCCGCTTACACGGTTCACTCAGGGCATTACTTTCGACAGAGTCACATTTGGTTATAATGACACGCGAGCCAACCTCAAGGCCATGAGTTTTACCATTCGTCCTGGAGAATGGGTTGCCTTTGTTGGCCCGAGTGGATCCGGCAAAACCTCACTCTTGCAGCTGCTTGCTCGGTTTTATGACCCCGACACTGGCCGGATCCTCATTGACGGCCACGATATCCACATGTGGACCCAAGAGTCGTGGCGTGCGCAATTAGGATTCGTCTTTCAGGATTCTTTTCTCTTCAATACCACCATTCGGGAAAATATTCGCATGGGCAAACTCGACGCCACCGATGCTGAAGTTGAAACGGCGGCGCAACTCGCCAGCTTGCATCGCTGGATCAACAGCTTACCGGACGGGTACGATACCGTGGTAGGAGAACGTGGGAGCCGCCTTTCTGGCGGCCAACGCCAACGGCTTGCGATCGCTCGTGCGTTGGTCCGCAATCCCGCCGTTCTCATCTTAGATGAGGCAACCTCAGCACTTGACGCCGCGACGAGCGCAGTTGTCGACGCAGTCTTGAAGAAGGCCGCAAAGGGTCGCACGGTCATTAGTGTGACACATCGACTCGACTCGAATCTCCACGCCGACCGAATTTTTGTGCTTGATCATGGACACATCGTCGAACACGGGCGCCACGACGAGCTGCTCGCACTCGACGGCCTCTACGCACACTTATGGCGGAAGCAAAATGGCTTCCTAGAGCCGACCGGCGGTAGCGTCCGCGCGCTTGAACCTGGTCAGTCCTCGCCTCTGTTACCAACCGACCCGGATGAAGACTTTCTTCCCCTTGGCGTTCTTTCCAGCGCCAGGCCAACCCCCTCTCTCCCGTAACCGCGAGCAGACCACTGCTACAGCGGACCTCAGAACATTCGTATACTTCGTCACGTGCAGTGAAATCTCCCCTAGCCCCCGTTAGCAAAGGGGGCCGCGCGGAGTGCGGGGGGATTTGTTACCCGCACGGTGTGCCAATCTCGCGTGGTCCGATTTAGCCTCTTAGGGGACACACTCCCCTATATTCACTACAGATTTTCCTGCCTCTGCCGATCGTTACATTTCGGAGCAGGAAATTTGTACATCCTGCCACCTGTGTTCTGGGGGAAGTTCGACATAAGCCCGATACGGGGCTGAGGCTCCGATTTTCTCGCGATGCTCTTCCAATAGATCCAGGGAAGGATCTGAGGACATGGCAATATGTATTCACATCAAGTGAACAATTCGATGGCGCAGTGGCAGGATCGCCTTGTGCTGACGTCTTGGCCCCGCAAAGCAGCCCGCGTGTGGGTTACCGCCTACTGTTTCGTCGTACTTCATCTGTGGCCGTCTCTCGCACATGGAGAGATGGGTATCGAGGCAAGCTCTCCAGTCCCCCCTCCTGCGATCAGTGACGAAACCAGTTTGTTTCTGGAAATTCCCTCCGTGTATGGCGCGTCAAAGTACGAACAAAAAGTGACTGAAGCGCCGTCATCGGTCACCATCATCACTGATGAGGAAATCAAGAAACACGGCTACCGAACGTTGGCCGACATCCTGCAAAACGTGAATGGGTTTTATGTCACGTACGATCGCAACTATAGCTACCTTGGGGCACGTGGGTTCGGTCGTCCGGGAGACTACAACACGCGCATTCTCCTCCTCGTTGATGGTCATCGTTTGAACGATAATGTCTACGAAGGCGCGTACATCGGCACAGAGGGAAGACTTGACGTCGATTTGATTGAACGGGTCGAGATCATCCGCGGACCAAGCTCCTCGCTCTATGGGACCAACGCCTTCTTTGGCGTCATCAACGTCATTACGAAAAGAGGCCGCAATATCAAAGGGGTCGAAGTCTCAAGTGAAGTCGGTAGTTTCGATACCTACAAGGGACGCTTCACCTACGGCGATCGCTTCTCTAATGGTTTGGAGTTCCTCTTCTCTGGTTCGTTCGCCGACAGTAATGGCCAGGGTCGCCTGTTCTTCAAGGAGTTTAATGCGCCGACTACCAATAATGGAATCGCACGCAACGTTGACACAGACCGCTACTATCATTTTTTCACCAAGGGATCGTTCGCAGACTTCACTTTGCAAGGCAGTTATACGCGGAGGGACAAGAGGATTCCCACCGGAGCGTTCGGTACCGTCTTCAACTCTCGGCGTACGCACTCCTCTGACGAACTCGGCTATGTTGACCTGAAATATGAACATGAGTTCGCAAAGCAGGTGGGAGTGATGGCACGACTATATTACGACCGCTCGTACTATCACGGAGAGTACCTCTACGATTATTCCGAGACCGCGGTTCCCAGCCTGGTCTTAAATCAGGATTTTCTTTTGGGCGAATGGTGGGGCGGAGAAGTCAAACTCACGAAGCGATTGTTTCAGCGTCATAAGTTGACCGTTGGCGGAGAGTTCCGTGATAATCTGAATCAGAACCAACGGAATGCAGATAAAAACCCATATGCGTCCTACCTGAACGATAGACGCAGTTCGAAGATCTGGGCATTATATTTTCAAGATGAAATCTCCATCTTGGAGAATCTCATCCTCAACGCGGGGATTCGTTATGATCACTATAGTTCTTTTGGTGGCACGGTAAATCCTCGCTTAGCACTCATCTACAATCTGCCGAAAACCTCGATCAAGCTTCTCTATGGAGAAGCGTTCCGTGCGCCTAGTGCATTTGAACAGTTCTACGTCTCGGGCGACCGCTACAAAGCAAATCCCAACCTCAAACCAGAGGAAATCAAAACCTACGAATTCGTTATCGAGCGCTATTTGGGCAGCCACCTGCGTGCGGCAGCCTCTGGGTATTACTACACAATCAATGGCCTCATCAGCCAGGTGACCGACCCTGACGAAATACTCGTGTTCAGAAATCTCGACTCGGTTGAGGCGAAGGGCCTTGAACTCGACCTCGAAGGAAAATGGGCGTCTGGCTGGGAAGGACGTGCCAGCTACGCCCTACAACGAGCCGAAGATGGCAAAACTGGCAAACGTCTCACCAATTCCCCACAACATATGATCAAAGCGAACCTCATTATTCCGCTCATTCAAGACCGGTTGTTCGCCGGCTTTGAAACCCGCTATATGAGCGCTCGTTACACCTTATCGGGAAAGACTTCGAATAACTATTTTCTCACCAACTTTACCCTCTTCAGTCAGAATCTCCTCAAAGGAGTTGAGTTCTCTGGGAGCATCTACAACCCTTTTGGCCAACGTTACGGAGACCCAGGCTCTGGAGAGCATCGGCAAGACATTATCTTACAAGACGGCCGCACATTCTGGCTAAAAGCCAAATACAGTTTCTGACACTGTCTCGTTCATGATGCTCCAGGTGCATGTGTTTCTCCGGCCTAAATCGAACCACAGGAGATTGGTACAGCAGCATTGTCATCCTGAGTGTAACGAAGGGTCGCGCAGAGAGATTCTTCGCTACGCTCAGAATGACAGGCACGAAAGGCCGCAGCGTAAAGTGTACGAAGTTCCTCGGGTCCGATTTAGTGAATCGATACCTAAATTTTTTCGCATCTCTCCCGATACTTTTCCTGCAGTAATTGGGGGTTTTCACCCTTGTCTCGCGATTTTGCTAGTGTCCTGCTGTAACGGAGTCGAACTCACATCATGTGTGTTTAACTAGCTGATATGAGCACCTTTGTCACAAAGCACTTACGATGCCGGACTTTCTGCATCGCGGCTCTGCTTAGCGCGATGCTGTTCGCGTTGGACGTGCGTCCCCTCGCGGTGGCTGCGGAAGGGGGGCCGATCTTGATGGTCACGAGTCAGGAGACGGGTCCGTATAAGGATGTGCTGGCTGGTTTTCGGCAGCACCTTTCTAGCCAAAACGGTCTCGCGACACTCCTGGAAGAACACTCGCTGCAAGGAGGCGCAACGAAAGTCAGTCAGGCGATCAAGGAGGCGAAAGCGCGGCATGCTCAGTTGATCCTCACAGTAGGTTCTCTGGCAACACAGATGGCATTACAGGAAGCCCCTGAACTCCCCCTCGTCGCAGGCATGATCCTCAACGCCGGCGAACTAAAACAGGGTAGCAATGCCACAGGCGTGGTTCTCGATTTCTCTCTAGAAACACAACTGCAGTGGTTGCAAAAGATCGCGCCACAATCAAAAGCGGTTGGTGTCCTCTTCAACCCGAAGGAAAATCGCACCAAAGTTGACTCAGCAACGAAAATTGCCCAATCTCTCGGCCTCAAGTTGATCGCCAATGAAGTCGAGACCCCGCAAGCACTACCGGAAGCCCTTGAGAGTCTCGCGCGCGAAGCATAAATCCTCTGGGGTATCGCCGATCAAACCGTCCTCTCGCCACGAACAGCGGAGCCCATTCTGCTGTTCTCTTTCCGCAACCGAATTCCGTTTGCAGGGCTGTCTACCTCCTGGGCGAAGGCCGGCGCACTCTACGCACTCGATCGTGACTATAAGGACGTCGGTACGCAGTGTGGCGAACTGGCACTGAAGATCCTCCGAGGAACTCCTGCAGGCACCTTGCCTCCTCAGACGCCTCGCAAAGTCGCTTATGCATTGAACCTCAAAACCGCAGAACACATGAAATTGTCTCTTCCTCAGCCGTTGATCGATGGAGCCCAGCAAGTGTTTCGCTAGCGAGGTTCGCGGTCTATGAAGATCCATACACGCATTGGTCTCGCCACCAAGTTCAATCTGCTGGCGATAGCGCTGATCCTGCTCACGGCGATCGGCATCGCGGTCGTCCAAGTGCATCGCGAGAAAACTGCAAGTTACGAAGACCTCTTACATCGCGGTCGGATCACGGCCGCGATGATCGCGCAGACGAGCGAATATGCCATTTATACAGAAAATCAAAACACCCTGCAGAAAATCGTCGACAGTCTCGGGGTTGATGTCGAGATTGCCTATGTCGCGATTCTCAATAAAGACAAGGTCGTGCTCATCCAGAAAACCACAGATCCCACCATCCACATTCCTCTCTTTCCCGAGGAAACGCCCGGGCTCGATAGCAACACACTCACGCGAGATATTCGCAATGGTGGCAATCACAAGTCGTATATTGAACTCTCCGCACCGGTCATCACCAGCATCACCAATACGACGAATGAGCTGTTCCCAGAAGCAGTGGACCTCTCTCCACATCCTACGGTTATGGGCTACGTCCAGTTAGGATTGAACCAGGATGGTCTCCGTGAAAACATCGAGGCGTTCCTCACTTCAACTATGATCTTGACGCTGGTCATTTCTCTCGTCGGCGTCCTGGCGACGATTATTCTCACCAGTCGTATTGCCTCGCCGATTCAATCTCTTGTCCGCGCCACTCATGAAATCGCCGAAGGCAACCTCGACAGCGGCGTCACCACAACGACAGAAGACGAAATCAATGACCTCGCTGCTGCCTTTAACACCATGCTCGTGCGGTTACGGACGTCACGCGCTGAAGTCGAAAGCTATCAACAAATGCTCGAGGCGAAGGTTGAACATCGGACGCACGAATTGCAGAAAGCAACGGAGAGAGCGTTCGCTCTCGCACGCCAAGCAGAAGAAGCGAGTCAGGCAAAGTCGCAGTTCCTCGCCAACATGAGCCACGAAATCCGTACGCCCATGAATGGTGTGCTTGGCATGACACAGTTGCTGCTCGACACTGCGCTTGATGATAACCAGCGACGGTTTGCCGAAACTGTCCATCACTCAGGCGCAGCCCTGCTTGAGATCATCAACGATATTCTGGACTTCTCGAAAATCGAAGCAGGAAAACTCACACTCGAAGCCATTGACTTTAACTTACGCCAAACCATCGAAGACATCGTCGACCTCCTGGCTGAACGTGCTCATCGTAAGGGGTTAGAGCTTGTGTATGCCATTCATGATGATGTCCCAGCGATGATTGTTGGCGATCCGGTGCGACTTCGTCAGATCCTCATGAACCTGATCGGCAATGCCATTAAGTTTACAGAACGTGGAGAAGTCATTATTGAAGTTCGGAATGCGAACTCGCAACCGCACGATGCTCTTCACCCGCTATCCCCTCATCCCGTCGAACCTGAAACGCTAACATGCTGTCAACTGCATTTTTCCGTCCGTGACACAGGCATTGGCCTGTCCGAAGAAGCACAAGCACGCCTATTCCAAGCTTTTTCCCAGGCCGATAGCTCCACCACGCGGAAGTATGGCGGTACAGGATTAGGTCTGGCAATTGCCAAACAAATTGTGTACTTGATGGACGGAGAAATAGGAGTCGATAGCTCTCCTGGAGAAGGGTCGACTTTCTGGTTCATCGCTCAATTCGACCTCCGGCCTGGAGCAAACGCGGCAGCGATGCCGGCTCACAATTTCTCGGGTCTGCGCGTCTTGGTGGTCGATGACAATACCAGCAGCCGTAGCATTCTACAGCACCAGCTTCAGGCGTGGCACGTTGCCGTTGGCGGTTCAGCAAGTGGCGCTCAAGCCCTCGATATCCTTCGCATAACAGCCACGCGAGGCACCCCCTATAACCTCGCTATCCTCGATATGCACATGCCAGAGATGACCGGCGCTGAATTAGCTCAAGCTATCAAGGCCACGCCAGGGCTCGTCACCTTACCCGTGCTTCTCCTTATCTCTGTCGGGCAACGGGGAGACATCCAAGCGGCCCAGGATGCTGGGGTCTCAGCCTATTTCTCCAAACCTATGCACCAAACCGATCTCCTCCAGGTGCTCAATACCATAAAGGAAGGCGGGAACCTCAAGGCTCAGACGCGCAAAACAATGCCCTCTGGAGTCCCTGCCGCGGCACGGCCGGAAGGGTTAGGGAAGTTACGGTTTAACGCACGCGTGTTGCTCACAGAAGACAATGTCGTGAATCAGGAAGTCGCTCGCACCATGCTTGAGATTTTAGGTGATTTTGAGAAAAGAAGATACCCAAAGCCGAGCGAGTGAGGTACGATAGCGGAGAGACAGATAACGTAGGGAGAGGTGGGGGGGCTAGGGTGTTCAGGAAAGATTTCACCAGTCCAAGTGCTCAACAAATTAGTGGGCAACAGATTGCCGATTTGCGCTTAGCCGCAGCGCAGATGCGCGGTGCCAAGCGCCGTGCCTTTCAGGCCG
>VGTJ01000061.1 GCA_016874775.1 Deltaproteobacteria bacterium | reverse complement strand
GTCGCCCGCGTTCATCCAGCTCTTCGACCAGACTTCGATACTTAGACCGAAGCCAGCACACAATGGTCTCGTCTCTCATCCCTGCTCTTGTGCAGAGGCTCTCCACTCCGGTCAATCACTATTGCGGTAAGTTGTTTCCTGCCACCGCCTAAACAACTCCTAGGTGGCTACAAGGTCGATCTTCTCATAACTGACATTCGATTAGAAAACGATGATGATGAAAAGGATGTGAGCGGGCTGACCTTGGCTAAAGCGTTTCCCCTTTCAATTCCGAAGATTATTCTGACTGGATTCCCAAGCGTCAATCTAGTCAGGGAGGCATTTCGTGACAGCGCTGCAGTGGATTTTGTGGCAAAGTCGGAGGGGGATGAGGAACTGCTAAAAGCTATTCACTCCTCTCTTCTACGGAATGTATTTGTTGTCCATGGTCATGATGAAGGAACGTTACAGACCATCACTGGGTTCCTTGAAAAGCTTGGATTGTTTCCCGTGGTATTACGGGATCTCCCGAATCGTGGTCAAACTGTCATTCAAAAGCTTGAAGATGCTACAAATGTAGCTTTTGCAGTTGTTCTGTTGACACCAGATGATTTTGGAGGAGCACAAGGAGATACGCAATCAACTGCAAGGGCACGGGAAAATGTCATCTTTGAGCTCGGTTATTTTGTAGCGAAACTTGGCAGCCGGAAAGTCTGTGCTCTTCATAAAGCTAGCACTAGTATTCCTTCCGATTATCAAGGCGTGTTGTATATATCAATCGACATCGCAGATGGAACCAGTTGGCAATTAAGTCTTGCCAGAGAGATGAAAGCTGCAGGATTAAATATCGATCTGAATAGACTGGCTTGAGGAGTTCCGCTTGTGGTTCGACCTTGTATCCTGATTGCCGATAATGACTCTGATTTTCTTGATACCCGTGCGGAGTTTTTCGACGATCATTACGATGTAGTAAAAGCATACTCTGTCGAAGAAGCTCGCGTTCGTCTTCAAACGAGTTGGGTACACTTAGCTATTCTTGACCTACGGCTCACTGACGATGACGATGGGGAAGATAAGAGTGGCTTAATGCTTGCTCGGGAAGCGCCAAGTTCGACTCCTAAGATCATCTTGACTGGATATCCTACTGCGAGTCTCGTCAGAGAGGCGTTCCGAGACATTGCCGTTGTGGATTTTCTCTACAAAACAGAGGGGCCGGAAGCCATGCTCCAAGCTGTAGAGAATGCGTTTGCCAACCACGTTCGTATCAATTGGGAGCTCAACATTCAGTTCAATAATCGAGAACTCGGCTCATTTGTCCATCTCGTATCGTTGGTAGAACCTCAACTCGAAAGAGCATATCTGAGCAATCGAACCGAGGAATTGACTGATCTCTTTCGTCGCCTCTTCTTTGAAAAGCAGAAGATTCGCATTACCCGCTTGCTGTGGAAGAAGGATGATCGTATCGCGCTCTCTGTCTTTGCGTTCAAAGAAGAGGCTCCGCAAGAAGCTTTTGTTGTAGTCTGCGGAGCAAATGCCACGGTCAAAACTGAAGTGCAGAACTATAGAAACGCCGCACCGAAAGCATCGGACAATCTGAACACTAGTCTCAGCATGACTGCCGAGACTACGCATTTCGCGGCAAATGCCTATTTGCTGGCTGGAGCGAACCTCGAAGCGGTGCAAAGTCTAAAAGCCTTGTTTCGGGTGGATTCGGAAAAGCCTCTCCAAGCTGCGTTAACGTCGATATTGCAGAAAACGCTCCCTGCATGGCATCAAACGCAGAGCTTTCGTAAAGATGGAAAGCGTCTGGCTACAGTCTACCGTGAAGGAGTTTCATGGCCTCAAACGAGCCTTAGGCAAATGGACCTTAAGAGACGAGTGGATGCGCTTCTTTCTCAGTTCTCAGTGCAAAACGCTTTACAGGGTGTACAACTCGATCGTTCTTCCGGATCGTTAAACGTTCAGTTTTACGAGCAAAAATATACGTACCCAGATCCTCTGCCGTTTTTCTTTCAGGATTTTGATCTTGAACAACCAGTGTTGTTGATAAACACACCGGGAGAACTGTCTGGAGACAACATTCTCGTTGATGTCGAAGGACGCATTTGGTTAACAGATTTTGCTCATGCGGGGAAAGCGCCGGTTCTGTGGAACTCTATTACGCTTGAAGCTGCTCTGCGATTTGACTGGTTAGAAACTGTACCTTTTCAGTGGTGTCATGCCCTCGAGCAACGTCTCACTAATGGAGATTTCGCTCGTTTGGATACAACAGACCTGGAGGCACCGGTACGGAAGGTGGTAGGTGCAGTCCAACTTATCCGAAAGGCCGCGGCTCCGACAGTAGGGAGTGATCCATCATCATATCATCTAGAAATGTTGTTTCAGGCAACGAGTCGCCTTCTACAATATGACCAATCACTTCTAATGACTGCAAATGAATTAGCCCGCTTTGTTCACGTCCTTGTGGCTGCGTCCATGTTATGCAGTAAACTTAGTTCTGCAAAAGTGAAGGAAAAATCCGGCATTCAGATCGACAAGAGTAAAAAGGTTGTGATGATAGAGGGCTTTCCGATTCGCCTTTCTCCAAAGGCCTATGAACTTCTTTTAACTCTTTACGAACATGCCAATCGACTTTGTGAGCGGAAGGACATATTCGAGCGTGTCTTTGAATTGAAATATGACGAGACGAATACAAGTCTTGGTGGACGGCTAGACACGGCGATCCGTCGTCTGCGGGAGAAAATTGAAATAGACCCTAGTCATCCTCAATACATCCTTACTGAAGAAAGAGGTTACCGGCTTATTCCACGTCCAAATAACAGCTAGTTCCTTTTGACGAGACGCTGTTGTGTTTGTTTTGCTTCGTGCTACTAGATCAAGAGGAGTATTTCTGTGGGGGACTCGTGTTATGACCGGAACCATTAAGAAGATTCTGAAGGACAAAGGCTTCGGATTTATTACCTCTGACGATGGCGGTGAGGATGTGTTTTTTAACCGTTCGCGACTCGCCCCGAAACTCTACTGGGAAGACCTGCGTGAAGGCGATGATGTTGAGTTTCAGGTCCGTCCAGGTGAGAAGGGACCGCAGGCGTTTAATGTGAAGGTCCGGTAATGGTAAAGGCGCAGCATGTTGCGCCTTTACGACGAATTTCTTGCCGCAGCAATCCGATCTAACTGCGCCAACGCTTCAAGCGCTCGGGTTTCGTACTTCTCGCGTAATATCCGATAATCTTCGTCGGTGAGCTTACCCATCTGTTGATCGAACTCTGCTTCTTTGATTGCACTATAAGCGTCGGCCTTTTGTTTTTCCCAACGCACGGTTTCGTCTTCTGGTTCAGGCAGAGGAGCTTGTTCTGCACTATAAGAGAAAAGCGGAGCAGAGACCGCTAAGGCAACCGCGCTGACTAATAAAAGGCCAAGCAGGTAAAGTACAAAGGTCATGGTCTAGAGTCCAAGGTCTAAGGTCCAAAGTCTAAGCAAACATTAGGAATCAAACGTTTCCAACTCTTTCTTTAAGCGATCGCGATATTGATCGGTTTGCGGATCTGTCGGGGTTTTCTCTGGGGCAGCTTGTCGTGCTCGCTGACGCGACCAGCGCAGGCTGACAAGACCAACAGCCACTCCGCCAACGATCAGCGCCAAAAACGGAGTGATCCACGCTGCCAGATTGAACCCTACCGTCGTTGGGGCGGACAACACTTTTTCTCCATATTTAGTGACAAAGGATTGGAGGATCGTTTCTTTCGCTACACCTTGACCAAATTGTTCAACAATCGTTTGCTTGGCAGGAACGGCAAAACTGCACTGTAAGTGATTGCAACTATGAACCGTCAAGCCACATGAACATTGGCACGTGAGCGATTCCTCAACTTCGGTAGGGTTAACCGTTGTTTGAGCGGAGGCGGGAAGAGAGAGGAAAAAAATTACCGAAATAACCCTGATTATACGTCCCATTGCGGCTTCTTTTTCTCGTTGGATTTTAGAGTCTAGACCATGGACTCTAGACTCTAGACTTCTTCCTTAATCCGTCATCACTTCACTGCCACTGCTTGCCGGTATTCGTGCTTGGGCAAAGGCTTGCCGTTCGGCTGGACTCGGCATCATGGTGACACAGGTGCCCAGCACCAAAATAATCCCACCAATCCAAATCCACGAAAGCAGCGGGTTCACAAAAACCTGTAACGTCGCCAATTGTGAGGGGGCATCATAGCTTCCAAGAACCACGTAGAGATCTTCACGCAGTGTCTGACGAAGCGCGACTTCCGTGGTGGGCTGGTTCTGTCGTTTGTAGAGTCGCTTTTCTGGATGCATGGTATCGATTTGCTGTCCCTCGACTGAAACAGCAACTACTGCGGCTTGGATAGCCACGTGATCGTCTTCACTATTCTTGATGCCCTCATACTTGAGGGTGTAACGGCCAGCTTCCATCGTTTCACCAGGCTTCAAGGAAATCTGCTTTTCAATCTTGAAAAATGAGGAGCCAGCAATACCAATAAAAATGAGGACAACCCCGATGTGAACGATATAGCCACCATAGCGTCGCGGATTTTTACTAACCAAACGACCAAACGCTTGGGGAGAACTCTCATGCAAAATTGTTTGGCGTGCACGGGTGCCACGGAAAAACTCTGAGAAAATGGCTCCTGCGACAAACCCGCACAACGACAAGATGACGATAGCGTAGTAGTTGCGATAGCCGAAAACAAAAAAGAGGGCGCCGAACAACACTCCTGCAATCAATGGGATAGTGAAATTGCGTTGCAAGCTTTTGGCACTTGCCCGCCGCCAGGCGATGACGGGGCCGATACCAGTCAGCAACAGCAGCAAGACTCCAAGTGGCCCATTCACTTTGTTGAAAAATGGCGGACCAACCGTGATCTTCACGCCGCGTACCCATTCCGACAGCACCGGGAACACCGTCCCCCAGAAGGTCGCAAACGCTAACCCAACTAACACCCAGTTATTTAACAGAAATGCGGCTTCGCGCGAGAGGAGAGAATCAAGTTCATTTTCGCTCTTCAACTCGGGAAGGCGATAGAATAACAGTCCGAGCGAGACGACGAGCGTAAGGATCAGGAACGCCATGAAGTACGGACCAAGGCCAGATTGGGTGAATGAGTGCACCGATGAGATGACACCACTGCGAGTGAGAAAGGTGCCAAAGATGGTTAATGCAAAGGTAAGGATAACCAGGACCATATTCCACACCTTCAGCATATTTTTCTTTTCTTGAATCATAACGGAGTGAAGATACGCTGACGCGGTAAACCACGGCATAATTGCTGCGTTCTCCACTGGGTCCCAGGCCCAATATCCACCCCAGCCGAGTACTTCATACGCCCAGCGCCCACCAAGCAGGTTGCCGATGGACAGGAAGAACCATGATGTCAGTGCCCAACGTCGGGTAGTGCGAATCCACACATCGCCGAGCTTACCGGTGACCAGGGCTGCAATCGCGAATGCAAATGGTACCGAGGCACTGACGTACCCGAGGTACAACGATGGTGGATGCAATGTCATCCAGTAATTTTGTAACAACGGGTTAAGATCCGAGCCTTCTTTGGGTGTGAACGAGAGCCGTTCAAACGGTGGGGTGATGAAATTGAGCATGCCGAGAAAGAACAGTGTGATGACCATAAGGGTGGCCGTCACATAGGGCATGAGTTCACGATTCTTGTTGCGGTTCTGGAGGAGAACGATTGTCGAAAAGATCGTCAGAATAAAGGTCCAAAAGAGCAGCGAGCCTTTCTGTCCGCCCCAGAGCGAAGCGACCGTGTATTGGACTGGAAGCGTTGAGCTAGAGTAGGAAGAGACGTATTCGACGTTGAAGTCGTGCGTCAGCAGGGCATTGAGAAGCGCGATAACTGCGATCACCACGCAACCAAATACAGCATGGGCTGCATTGGTAGCGCTTGCGATCCACATTTCTCGTCGCGAGATCGCTCCCCACACGCTCATACAGATCGAATAAGTAGCAAGAACAAAGGCCAGTGCGAGTGCTAAAGTTCCAAGGTGTGTCATAGTGAGTCCAGAGTCCGGCGTCCAGGGTCTGAAGTCAAAACAAAGAAGTTCTCCGAGAAAGCCACTACGCGAGCAATGACGAAGGGGCGTCGACTCCTACTAGTTAACCGCTTTCTTTTCACCCGCCCCCGACTCCTGAGCCCTATCTCCTGCTTTCTCTGCTTCATACTTTGATGGGCAACTCGTCATGATGGTCTTGGCTTCAAGGATGTTTTCATGACTGTAGCGACCTTCAACGATCACATCGCGTCCTTCGGCGAACATGTCCGGTAATATACCCTGATAGTGAACCGGTACGGCCTGAGCAGGTTCACCTTCCTTGAAGGAGCCGAGGAGGAACTGCAAGCGTAAATCCTTCGGATCCCAATTCATTGATCCTGTTCCCACTCGTCCAGCAACGCGAACCCCTTCATTGGTTAACGTCGCCTTTTTCGTGGTGAATTCTTCAATGGTCAGGTAGTACAAACTGGTCTCGCGGATACTCGTGTACATCAGGTACCCGACCGCTCCAACAATGAGTGCGATTCCAATGAGAAATTGTCTCTGTTTAGACATAAGTAAACTCACAGGTACCCTTTTTCTTTTCTCCGTGCAAGAAAGGGAGGTGCCTTCTCTCTCATCTACTGTCAAAAAAGTAACTCTCATTATCCTATTGAGAAGAGAAACAAGGGGAATCTCTGACTGCATAATATACGAAAATGCGCAATCTTAAGAAGAATCAAAGGAATTGATTGACTTTCGCTGATGCATTCTATATTTGGGGAGGACCTACAAACCCTGTATTAAATGCTAAGTCGGCAGTATGTTCGAATCTCTTGGCGAAAAGCTTGAGTCTGTGTTCCGTCGCCTACGCGGCCACGGCAAGATCACAGAAAAAAATATCGAGGACGCCTTGCGCGAAGTGCGCCTGGCGCTGCTCGAAGCTGATGTTAACTTCGAGGTTGTTAAAGACTTCATCGACCGAGTCAAAGGGCAAGCCCTCGGACAGGAAGTACTGGCAAGCCTCACCCCTGAACAGCACTTTATCAAGATCGTTCATAGCGAACTCGTCGCTCTGTTAGGGGGAGAGCGAACAGAGTTGAACTTGTCTGCGGCACCCCCCGTAGTTCTCATGTTGGTTGGGCTGAATGGTTCTGGCAAGACGACAACCTCAGGCAAGCTCGCTCGTTATTTGAAAACCGAGTTGAAACGGTCACCGTATCTGGTGCCGGCAGATACGTATCGCCCTGCGGCAATCGATCAGTTGCAGATTATCGCCAAAGATATCGGTATCCCTGTGCACCCTACGCCGCAGGATGGTTCTGCTGGTGATCCTGTTGCTATTGCCAAAGCTGGGGTTGAAGCTGCCCGCCGCCAAGCGTGTGATGTGGTGATTATCGATACGGCTGGCCGGTTGCAAATCGATGACGAGTTGATGACTGAACTGGAACGGATGCGGTCCACAGTCGATCCTCACCAGGTCCTTTTGGTCGCCGACGCCATGACTGGCCAAGAGGCGGTAAATGTTGCGAGCGGCTTTCATGCACGGATAGCCCTTGACGGCGTTATCCTTACCAAGGTAGAGGGAGATGCGCGTGGTGGTGCCGCACTCTCGCTCCGCTCTGTGACTGGGAAACCGATCCTGTTTGTCGGAGTCGGTGAGAAACTTGATGCGTTAGAGGCGTTCTATCCAGACCGAGCTGCTTCTCGTATTCTCGGCATGGGTGACATGTTGTCACTCATTGAGAAGGCTGAGAAACTCTATGATCAGAAGCAAGCTGAGGCGCTGGAAAAGAAGCTGCGGAAGAATCAGTTCACGTTAGAGGATTTTCAAGATCAGTTACGCATGTTGAAGAAAATGGGGTCCATGACTGATCTTGTGGCAATGCTTCCTGGTGGGAAGAAACTCATGCAGGGAGCAGATATGAATGCTGCAGAGAAGGAATTTAAGCGGATCGAGGCGATCATCAGTTCAATGACGCGAGAGGAGCGGCAGAAACCAGAAATCCTCAACGGTGGTCGCCGGCGACGGATAGCGAATGGAAGTGGAACGTCTGTGAATGACGTCAATCGTTTCCTCAAGCAATATCTTGACGCCAAAAAAATGATGAGAAAATTTACCCAAATGGGAGCAAAAGGAAAATTGGGCAAGTGGTTCTAGTCTCTATTTGGGAGAATGGATAACGGCAGGATGGTAAAAATTCGATTGGCCCGTCATGGAGCAAAGAAGAAGCCTTTTTATCGTATCGTAGTGGCCGATGCTCGTTCGCCACGCGATGGACGGTACATTGAACTCATTGGTACCTACGATCCGATGCAGAATCCGGCGGGGGTGCAAATTAAGAAGGAAAAGCTCGAGAAGTGGCTACAGAATGGAGCGCAACCAACTGACACTGTTGCTCGACTCATTAAGAAAGTGTCGCAAGCAACAGCTGCCTAACCTCGAAGCTGGTGGGGGGGGGAATGCAATGAAAGAACTTGTCATATACTTGGCCAAAGCCCTGGTAAACCATCCTGATGAGGTTGAGGTGAAGGAGATTCAAGGCGAAACCGCTGCGATTCTCGAACTCAGGGTGGCGAAAGATGACCTTGGCCGGATTATTGGAAAACAGGGGCGTACCGCCAAATCGATTCGCACGTTGTTGAATGCGGTTGCCTCACGAACCAATCGTAAAGTTGTCCTCGAAATCGTCGAAGAAAAGTAACCTTACTGACTCAGCGCGGTTAATCCCGTTGGGTCGGGTGGTGAACACTCATGGCGTACGTGGGGAGGTTCGCTTTCTTCCCTACACTTTCCCCTGTCAGACTGTGGTCAAGGGACTAACGGTCTTTCTTCAGGAGAAAGATGGTGCAGCACAGCCATACCGGGTTGTGAGCCTACGCCCGCACCGGCCTTTCGTGCTGTTAAAATTTGCGACGATAGACTCACTAGAACAAGCAGAATGCCTGCGTGACCAGGTCCTGGCAGTGGACGAGTCTGTCTTACCGCCAGCGCATGAAGGGGAATTTTACTATTATCAGGTCATCGGACTTCCGGTGCGCACTACTGCTGGTCGGGAGATCGGAGTGATCTCGCAAGTTTTTTTCTCTGGCGGACATGATATCTGGGTTGTCCAAGCGGGAGAAAAAGAATACCTCATTCCGGTGACTGAAGAGATCGTTCGGCTTCTCGATATACCTGGAAAACAGATTGTGATTGAGCCGATGGCCGGGTTGTTGGATTAAGATCAAGCAACAACAGATTGACGTATCGGAAAGCCACCCTGAGCCCTTCGACTGCGCTCAGGATAAACTCCGCGAAGGGTCTCTCAGAAGGATTCTTCGCTCCATTCAGGATGACACAATCGTTTGGTCGCGTTATACAGTCATCCACTGCTGTGTTTTCCCCAGGTAGACTCACCCCATGCAATTTCACGTTTTGACAATTTTCCCCGAGATGTTTGCTTCCCCCTTATCGGCTAGCCTGCTCAAAAAAGCGCAAGAGAAGGGAATCCTGTCCTGCACGGTGCATAATCTGCGCGACTACGCCACTGGAAAACATCGCACGGTCGATGATACGCCCTACGGTGGGGGGCAGGGCATGGTCATGAAACCTGAACCTGTGGTTGCCGCTCTTGAAGGGGTTTGCCAGTCACTGTCGCAGCCGTGGCGCATTTTTCTTTCTCCCCAGGGAAAAACCTTGACGCAAGCGAAGGTGATGGAACTCGCGCAACGAGAAACACTGGTACTGCTGTGCGGGCGTTATGAAGGGGTGGATGAACGTATTCGCTTGTTTGTCGATGAAGAGATTTCCATTGGTGATTATATCCTCAGTGGCGGAGAGATGGCGGCCTTGGTGGTCATCGATGCCGTCGCACGCCTCATTCCTGGGGTGGTTGGTCGACAGGAGTCGGTAGCCGATGAATCGTTTAGTCACGGATTGTTAGAATACCCACAGTACACTCGACCGGAAGAGTTCCGCGGGATATTGGTGCCAGAAGTGCTGTTGTCTGGTCATCATGCGGAGATCGCTACCTGGCGGCGTCAGCAATCATTACTACGAACCCTGGAACAACGTCCTGACTTGCTCGCGACGGCAGACATCACTGAAGAGGAACGGCGGTGGCTGGAGCAATTCAAGACAGGAAAGCGGAGTCAGTAGGGAAGAGCAAGAATGAATGCAGAACGCGGAACGATGAACGGCAAACAAGGAATTCCAAGGACGTTTTCATTCATCTTTCATCATTCATCATTTTCCCCTATAACAAGCCCCAAGCCGCTAGTCCCTAGTCCCATTTAAGACCATGGCCGACATCTACATCGCCCTTGTCCACTACCCGGTGTACGACCGCGACCACAAAGTGGTGACAACCTCGATCACCAACATGGATATTCATGACATTGCCCGGTCAGCACGGACGTATGGCGTGAAGCGTTACTTTGTCGTGACTCCGACACGGACCCTGCGGTTACTAGCACAAAAGATTCTCGATCACTGGGAACGTGGCTACGGCAGCACTTACAATGAAACCCGCAAAGATGCCCTCTCATTGGTGGCCTTGGCTGATGACATTGATGCGACGGTACAGATGATTCAGAAAGACACTGGAGAAACACCGCGATTAGTGGCGACGTCGGCACGTGCTGGAGCACGACGAATTGCGTTTGCCGAGATCCGTGAGAAAGTGGCAGCATCAGGCCAGCCACTCCTCTTCTTGTTTGGCACTGGTTGGGGATTGACCGAAGCGGTGCTTGACCGGGCCGATTATATTCTCGAACCAATACGAGGAGTTACCGACTATAATCATCTCTCGGTGCGTGCCGCCGCGGCTATCCTGCTTGACCGTCTTCGGGGGGAACGGTAAGAAAGGCCTAGCTATTAGCTTTCGGCCATCAGCTTTCAACAAAAGATAGCGGCTAGATTTGGGGACCGAAAAGATAAAGAGCAGCTCCTTTGTCTTGACCTCCAGGCCGTACTCTTCTCATTTCTGGCCGTCCGAGCTGATAGCTGAATGCTGATCGCTTGGAGGCTAAGGATGAACCCCATTATTGCAGATATTGAAAAAGCCCAATGTCGCACCGACATTCCGAAATTTAAGCCGGGAGATACTGTCCGTGTCCATGCCAAAATTATCGAGGGTGATAAGGAACGTATCCAGGTGTTCGAAGGTGTGGTGATCGCACGATCAAATTCTGGTAGCCGTGCGTCGTTTACTGTCCGCAAGATTTCCTATGGCGTGGGTGTCGAGCGTGTCTTTCCGCTGCATTCCCCCCGCATCGACAAAGTTGAAGTCACGACTATCGGTCGTGTCCGGCGTGCGAAGCTCTATTACTTGCGTAATCTGTCTGGAAAAGCTGCACGCATCAAAGGGGAACGAGTCGTGCCAACCAGCGGTGCTTCCGAAACTCCTGAAGCAGCGCCAGCCGAGACGGCACCGGCGCAGTCGTAAGGTTGCAGACCTCTTTGTAGAGACGCCGCGCCGAGGTGTCTCTACACGAAGGGGGATGATTCCTCAATCCGCGTTTCAAACAGAATTATTGTCTTCCTTCATTTCCCCTTCGGCTGCCCCCGTTCTCTGCCCCCGTTCCCACCACGCCAAGCCAATAATGACCGCAGCCAGTGACACCAACGTTGCATACCCATACGCTGCTGAAGAGTACGTAATCAGTTCGTCGAAGCGGCCAATCAAGAGCGACATGCGTGCCATCACAGTGTAGCCAAACGCAGCCCCGAACGAGACCATCAAAAAGTAAATGCCGATCCGTGCCACTCGCCGCACTGCGCCAGTGTGTTCAATCGAGAAGAAGAAATAAAAGAGCACACTCACGACACCAACGAGAATCAGCAGTGAATTGAGATTCGCCAGTGTGAATAGCCAACTATTTTCACTGACGGTGATGAGTGGCTTCATCGTCCCTTGCACCTGCTGCAAAATGAAAGAAGAGATGATGCGGGGAATGGCGATACCAGAGCTCATGCCCAGGACGAAAGCAAAGGTAATACGGCTCATCCACGATAGCCGGGGAATCACATGCGCTAACATCATGAACCCTAACAGCGTTGGGATGATCAGCCAGCCGTTGCCTTGATAGACCATCGGCGTGTAGAGCTTTTTCACTATCACTTCGTAATGCGTAATGGTCAGGAGATAACCGACGGACACGCCAACAAATATATGCTCAGCCAACTTGAAGAATGGATTGTCTTTGTAGAGAAAGGTGTAGGTGAACAGACTCAAGCCCACAGCAATCCATACCCCGCAGAGTAGAGATGTACTCATCATCGTCCTCCTCTCGTATGGCGAGTGAGAAAATACACGCTGTTACACAGGGCAAGAAGGGCAATGATGAGAAAGTGAGTCGCCGATTGTGCATCCATCCCCGCGACCGCTTTTCCTTCTTGTCCTAAGAGAATTTCATACTCAGCGGCTCCACGAAGGCCGCTGAGGAGACCGTTAATCTGCCCGGTGTGCAGCAAGGGGTAGAAACGGGGAGCACTGACTGCCGTACAACCGCCACCAAGTTCAAACCCATGCTTTTCTTTGCCATACACATACCAGGTGTCGATCCCAGGGAACCCCACAGTCAGGCTGATCACATAGGGAATATCACGCAGAGAGCGGATCTTCGCGAGCAAGGGGATGTCGCTGATCTTGGTGCCGTAGTAATCGGTTGGAAATGCCGCATGAAAATCTTGTCCCATGCTGATAATCGCGTTCGAGTCACCAGGAGCATATCCCAGGTACACGTAATCTGCGCCCCGTTGTTTCCCGCGTTCGTGGGCAACTTGGGCCAACAGCGATTCTGCAAGTCCAGTCCCTGCGGGCCACAGGGTCATGCCTAAGACTTTGAGCTCACGTTGGAACGCATGTCGTAACAGTGCAATCGCCATCGGTGCCAGTTCTGGTTTTCCACCGGGTTCGAAGTCAAAAGATAGGAGTACCAGCGTGCCTGATGGCAGCTGTTCCATGTAATCATAGACTTTCTGCACTTCTGGTGACACACGAATCGGCAGACCGATGGGATACAGCAACGGTAGCAGCGTCGCTAAGCCGACCAGGAGAAAGATGATCCGGCGATCGAGGCGAAGAAGGCGCAGAGCTAATGCGTACATAAATTTTACGTCCGGCCGCCGAAGTCACAGGAGCTTCTGGTTTCTCGTTTCATGTTTTGGGTTTCATGTTTCACGAAACACGAGCTCGTCTTTCCTAAAGACTGTTGCTTCTTACTCTTTTCCCTGCCCGAGATACGACCGTTCAATCCCACAAATAATCTTGATCGAGGTGGCGATACCACCGAGGCTGACGCCAATGAGAATGCCGCGTTGCGCCGCAGTGTTAGGAACACTCATGATCCAGTCAGAGATCTGACCAACACCCGAGAGAATGTATTCACCAAGCGGGACACGACCGAACATCACCAAAACGGCGGCGAGCAATAAGATAGCTGACTCAATCGTGCGGGCGCGGAATGCCCGATACGCAGCCGAGGCAATGAAGAATGCTAGTAGTGAAAACATCGTACCCTGCAGCGCGACCATCACATAATCATACAACCAACCAAAGATGGTGCCTTCGGTCTTCCCCTCGGACCAGATTCCTGCGCCGAGCATGGCGAACATGGAGACATACATGACGGCACTGTATCCCCACCCGGCTTCTCGGCGCCTGATCTTCAGCGTATGTGTCTGAAGCAAGCTGGCTGCGCCAAGAATAAGGGCAAACCCAGCAATGATTTGATTCCACACCGACAACTCGCTGAGTAGGGATTCCGACGCTGGATGGGGAACATAGTATTGTACGGTTAACAGTACACCGAAAAAAAACGTAATCGCGACCGGAAGAGAACGTGTCCAGAACGTCACAGGCGGCTCCTATTTGAAATCACTAAACAACTGGAGAATAGTGCGAACGATGGGGATCTGGAAAAGGTCACCAATGGTGATGAGCGCTGTTCCAAGCAGCAAAACCCCAAGCAGCACACCTTTTCCCAGGTCTTGTCCACGCAACGCGCCGACCAGGGCGGGTTCCCGTGAGAGATAGGCACTGGCGGCATAGAGTTCTTCGCCGATCAAGGTGTAATCACACGAGGCGATAAAGAACGGCAGCTGGGCTTCGGCATCGGTGCCGGCAATCTGAATTGCGCCTGTCGCCGTGCCGGTTTCGGCAAGCAAGAGAGATTCCGCATAATAGTATCCCATGAAAAAATTCGCTGCTGGTTTTTCTCGTAACATGATGCCATCAACGGCTGCGGTGTAGGCAAACTGGTCACGCGTAATGAAAAAGTTGGTGTCGTCTCTGTAGGCATCCGGTCGTCCGGCGAGGAGGTACGATTCGTGAACGATTTCTTGACAGATGGCCATGACGATCGCTGCTCGGTGCGGAACTTTTAGTTCCGATCCATACGCAGCGACTCGTTTTGCTACTTCGCCAAGGATGATCGTGGATGCGATCGTCGAGAGGTTTGAGGGGTCGCCGCTGCCATTCAGCTCGCCGCTGCCTGTGAGGTACAGCACTGGTTTGCCCATTTCTGTCGCGCGTCCCACTGCCTCTTCGACGGCATCGAGTCCAGGAATACGACGCAAGAAAATGTTGGGGTTGCTTCGCGCACGACGAATGGAAAATAAGACAACTCCACCAAAGGCAAGCATCAGTATCAGGTTGTTCAGTTTTGACCAATTGAACAGGTTGGCTTGCGGAGTGACAAGGACAACTCGGCTTTCTAGGCTATATTGTCCATCAGTGAGGACAATTTGGAAGAGGTAGGGGTTGCCGTTTATCAACGGGAGGTCTGTGCTTGATTTCACTTGAAAGAAGTGAACGTCCTTTCGCTTCTCACCCCACACCCACCACGGACCAGGGATGTCAGTTTCATAATGTTTGTTGGCTGGCAGTTCGGCGATTGGTCTAAAACGGCCAGTTTCTGGATCACTGACGAGAACTCGATAAACAGAGCCAGGAACTTCTGGAAATTCTTGACTCCGCAAAAGCTTAGCAACCGCTTCAACGCGAGCAGCGAAAGAAATATCGTACCCTCTCGAGGAGACACCCCTGCCTCTGATTATCCAGTGGAGACTAATACTACTGCCATCATCGCCTGGTATATCGAATGCCTCTATATGTAAGTTGACAGGTTCTCTTATGTCGTCTTGGGCAATAGAGGTCAGTGGATAAGAAAGCAGGAGAGACAAGAACCAGATAAGAAGAACACAAATTGCTTCATTTGGTGGAAATCTACAGGGCCTGGGAAACCGTGTCATTGCGAGGAGCGGTAAGCGATGAAGCAATCTCTGTGGAAAACAAAGATTGCTTCGCGGAGCCTGTCCTGAGCAAAGTCGAAGGGCTCGCGATGACCCAAGGCGACAGCTCTTCAGTGGATCTCTTCGCTTTACTAGTCTCCAGCCTCTAGCCTCTAACCTCACTGCTACTCCTCAATCATTTCCACATTCGCCCGTGGAATTGTCACATCTTGTCCATCAGGTAAGGTCGCCACCAGCACGCGTGCCGGGCTTTCGGTGGGAATCTTTTGTAGCTCTGAGGGCAAGTCCTTTATACGTGCAATCGCACCAAAGTACGGCTCGCGAATAATACGGATCGTATCGCCGACTTTGATTCCGCCCTCCGAAACGTGGAACGTGGAACGTGGAACGTGGAACGGCTCTCCTCCTTGCGGGATTATGATCTCCGGCCTGATGACACCAGCCCGGATTTGTGTCGCACCGCTGCATGAAGCTTGCTGCCCACTTTTCGCAGCGAGTAACTCGAAGGTTCGTTTCGCCATCGGAATCGTGCCGAAACCTTCGGTGATGATGAGGGTAAAGCCAATTTTCTCCGTGCCGGTAATCGCCACGCCGAGGTCATAGCCTAAAAGATCGCGCAGGTCACGGTCATGTACACCACCAACTACCAGTGCACTGATCCCCAATTCGCGAGCGCGGGCAAAAGCCTCCTTCTGCGCCAGTGCGCCACCGACGACAATCTGACCTTGATGTGCTGGTGTGAGATGATCCGCCGTTAAGACTTCATCTGGGGTTGTGACCGCAAGAGTAATCTTGCCAGCTGTTTCACCTCCCACTCCAAAGATCCCTTGCACAAACGCGCACTGGGATTCAACGACGGCGCCGTGTGTGGGAGTAACCTCGACAATGTGACCGTCAATATACGCCGACAGTTGTATGACCTGCGGTGGTTCCCGTAAGAAAACTTGACCAGTGACGTGCGAGATACTTTCAAGGGTGCCCGAGATAGGTGCACGTACCTGCGTTTTGAACCACTTGATGAACGGGGCGTTTTCGGCAAAGGCTTCATCTTTTGTGACAGTCTCACCTTCACGTTTTCTCATGTAGGTGAGGATCTCGCTTGGGGTAATACTCAGCTTATTGGCCACATTAACAGGGTAGACTTTTCCTGGAAGCGCGGTTTGCGCAACTACTGTCGTTGCCGTAACCTGCTCACCTTCGGTGACAAGAACCTCGCCAGGAATCGAGAGAACACGCCGTTTACGAATGACCGTGTCGGGAGTGACACGTAGGCCGGGAGTGTAGGAATGTGCCATGGCTTCGCTTTAATTAAAAATGCAAAATGCAAAATGCAAAATGAAGAATAGAAAACTCATTGCACCCTGTCTTTTCTCCTCATTTTTCATTTTTAATTCTTAATTTTTTCATTCATACACAGGGTAGAGTTCTACTGCTTCTGCCCATCCCTGCAACTGCTGTACGCGCAGAGCCTCATCGCTGGTAATGTGGAGTGGTCGTCCGCGACCATCGAGGAGCAAGCCAACGACTCCACCTTTCACCCTGCCTGTGATTTTTTTGCCTTTACCTGCACCAAAATCAAACCCCCGTGCTGGAGTAAGCTCAACCCCAGCCTCCTGGTTCGTTGCCCACGGAAGGAGACGAAGTTCGCCGCTCGCTATCGTTCCCTCGATAACGCGTTCATCAGGGAACAGCAAGCGATAGGAAAAACAAGGCTCGCCAATTTTTCCGCTGCCTTGCGGTGCGATACACGTTCCCAACGGCACGAGACAGTCTTTGACAAACACCTCGGTTGCCGCTTGCTCATTGACCGTCGACAGCACGCCGAGATGCGGCATCATGAAAATGCTATCGACTGCGAGTTGCGTGATGCCGAGCGGTTCGTAGGCATCGACCATCATCGCCATCGACTGGACGCGGCGGGGAGCATGAGAAAGAATTCCACCACTGCCAATGATCAGGTCCAACGCGAACATATCGATCAGACTTTGCCCTGACATCGTCTGTTCAAACGCATCAGAGACCGAACGCTCTTGCTGTACGCCTTTCAGTCCAACAGCTAACTCTTTGTGTTGGTTGAGTGCGAGACGTAACGCTTCTCGGGCAATAGCTTGTTCGATCTGTAAATCGCCGATGGTCTGGGGAATGGTCGTGGGTCGGATCATCTTGTTCTTGATCTGGTTACGTAAACTCTGCTCGTCAAAAGCAAACGGGAGCCAACGGCGAATGTTTCCTAGCCCAGCCTCGGCAACAACGTTCGACACACTATAACTCATACCGAGGTTTGCACTGACTGTGCGGTTAAATATCTCGCCGAAAACCGAGAATACGTCAGTCGTTGCGCCGCCAATATCGACCCCAATGACATTGATATTTTCTCGTTTCGCCAATGTTTCGATGATCATTCCAACTGCTGCGGGTGTTGGGATGATCGGTGCTCCTGCCCAGGAGATCAGTTTCTTGTACCCTGGGGCCTGCGCCATTACGTGCTCAAGAAACAGGTCATGAATCTTGTGACGCGCTGGCATCAGGTTTTCTTGCTCCAGCACTGGGCGGATATTCTCGCTTATCGACAGGGCCGTTTTATCTTGCAAGATCTCCTGGACTTGTAAGCGCGCGTCTTTGTTGCCTGCGTAGATAATGGGGAGTTGGTACCCAATCCCAAGACGCGGGCGTGGGTCAGCCGCAGCAATGTACTCAGCGATCTCCACGACATGAGAAACCGTGCCACCGTCGGTGCCACCGGCGAGTAAGATCATGTCTGGCCGCAAATGGCGAATACGTTCAATCTTTTCATAGCTGGGGCGTCCATCGTTGGCGGCGAGGGCATCCATCACGATTGCGCCTGCACCGAGTGCACAACGTTGCGCGCTTTCCGCACTCATCGATTTGACGACACCAGCGACCATAATCTGTAACCCACCCCCGGCGCTGCTGGTCGAGATGTAAATATCGACTCCGGTTCCGCCATCTGCTGGAGTGATGATGCGTTCGCCGTCAAGAATCGTGCGACCAGAAAGTTCTTCGATTTCTTGAATCGCATTGAGCACACCACGGGTGACATCCTCGAAGGGCGCTTCGACTGTCGTCGGTGCTTCACCACGATAGGTCTGACGATACTCATCCCCGCGTTTCTCGATGAGGATCGCTTTGGTTGTGGTGCTGCCACAATCAGTGGCAAGAATGACACGCAACGCTTGAGGATTCATGCGGGGATATTTGCCTGCTCTTGAATACAACTGCTCAGGCGTTCGAGACTATCACGTCGTTCGAGGATTACTGCCAGGCGTTCGAGTTCGGTCGGATTACACGCGAGATCTAGAAAGGGTTTTAACCCATGCATCACCTGGCTGCCGAGAAAATGCAAAGGCCCTAACGATTCGAGAAACACGAGTGCGGGAGTCGCCATGCCGCGTTTGACAATAGCACCAGCGACTTTCTCTAAAAGAGCTATCTCGTCAGATGCGAAAGGCTGCCCTATCGGTTGTAACGCGAACGCATGGCGCAATGCGTGCTGAAATCGCTTCCATTTCCTCACGTTGCTTCGTATCTCAGATTTGGTTCCCTTGGGCAAGACCGCAGCGCAACAGGCTGTTCTGTCTGCACACACTTTGCTACGTTAGCGGCTACTTTTGGGGTGCTGTTCATAGATAGACAATGGCTTGGTAGTCCAATTTATTTTTTATTTGGGGGAGGATGAGCATCTATGGAGTGGTTAGCCGACTCACAGGCATGGATTGGTTTACTCACGTTGACGGTACTAGAAGTCGTTCTTGGTATCGATAACATCATCTTTATCTCGATTCTCGCCAGCAAACTGCCGCAAGAGCAACAGGCGAAGGCCAGGCAGATTGGCTTAGCCCTGGCAATGATCACTCGGGTGCTCTTGCTTCTGTCGTTGAGTTGGATCATCCGGTTAACTGAGCCACTGTTTACCGTCTTTAATGTTCCTGTTTCAGGACGGTCGTTGATTTTATTGGGGGGTGGATTGTTTCTCTTGGCTAAGAGTACCTACGAAATTCATGAGAAACTGGAAGGTGAAACCGAGCGCGGCTCAGCGACAGGGAGAGCCTCCTTCCAAAGCGTCATCACCCAAATCATCTTACTCGATATCGTGTTTTCTCTTGATTCGGTCATTACTGCGGTTGGTATGGCCAACCAACTGTGGGTGATGATTACGGCGGTGATCATTGCCGTAGCGGTGATGTTATGGGCAGCAGGCCCCATCAGCGACTTCGTCCACCGTCACCCGACAGTCAAGATGTTGGCGTTGAGCTTTTTACTTCTGATTGGCTTTTCTTTGATGGCCGAAGGGTTGGAACTGCATATCCCGAAAGGTTACATCTACTTTGCTATGGCGTTCTCAGTGCTTGTCGAAATGCTCAACTTACGGCAAAAGGCTCGCGCCAAACCAGTAGAATTGCACCAGCCGTACAAGGCTGCGTAGCACGGGGAGGAGCCGTTGCAGGATGGTGCAGGGCGCCGTTTTATGCGAGCGTCCGTGTAATCAGTTCCTGCGCCTCTTCTTGAATCCGATGAAGGTGCTCCGTACCGAGAAAGCTCTCAGTATAAAGCTTGTAGACATTCTCTGTCCCAGACGGACGCGCGGCGAACCAACCGTTGGCGGTCATCACTTTGAGGCCGCCAATGGCGCTGTTGTTGCCTGGTGCCTTCGTGAGTACGTGCTGAATTTTTTCTCCGGCGAGCATATCGCTGGTCAACTCTTCCGGTGTGAGGCGCTGCAGTCTCGCTTTCTGTTCGGGTGTGGCTGGAGCGTCAATGCGTTCGTACACTGGATCACCATGCTTTTCAGTGAGAGCTCGGTAATACAAGCCAGGATCACGACCAGTCTTGGCCCTGATTTCTGCGGCCAGTAAACCCAAGATGAGGCCATCTTTGTCGGTAGTCCATACCGATCCATCGTGACGCAAGAACGACGCACCAGCACTCTCTTCACCGCCGAACCCAAGCGTGCCACTGACCAATCCTTCGACAAACCACTTGAAGCCCACCGGCGTTTCAATTAGCTTGCGACCTAATTGGCTGGCGACGCGATCGATCATACTACTACTGACCACGGTCTTGCCGATCGCTGCGTTCGCTTGCCAGTTCGGACGATGCTGAAACAGATAGTCAATGGCAACAGACAAATATTGATTGGGATTCAATAATCCCGCACTACGCGTGACGATGCCATGTCGGTCATGGTCAGGATCATTCGCCCACGCAATGTCAAACTGATCCTTCAGCGCGATTAAACCTGCCATCGCATGTGGAGAAGAACAGTCCATGCGGATCTTCCCGTCCCAGTCCAGCGTCATGAAGGAGAAGGTCGGATCAGCGATGTTGTTTCGCACAGTAAGATCCAGTCCATAGCGATCCCCAATAGCGCCCCAATAGGCAATCCCAGCGCCACCTAGTGGATCAGCCCCTAACTTGAGCCCGGCGTTGCGAATGCTCTCTATGTCCACGACGTTAGCGAGGTCGGCCACGTATGCCTCGATATAGCCACGGTACAACGTCGTAGAAGCCACACAGGCTCGTTCATAGGGAATGCGCTTCACCTCACGAAGATCATTGGCAAGCAACGTGTTGGCTTGTGATTCGATCCACTGTGTTACTTGGGTATCTGCCGGGCCACCATGCGGTGGATTGTATTTGAAGCCACCATCTTCAGGGGGATTATGCGACGGTGTGATCACAATGCCGTCAGCCAGCTGATGCGTACGCCCTTGATTGAAGGTGAGAATCGCATGCGAAAGGACAGGAGTTGGGACATAGCCGCCAAACGCATCAATTCTGACCTCGACATCGTTGGCCGCCAGGACTTCTAACGCCGTCCGAAAGGCAGGCTCAGAGAGGGCATGGGTATCTCTTCCTAAGAACAATGGCCCGCTGATGCTCTGCTGCTGGCGATACCAACAAATCGCCTGCGTGATCGCCAAAATGTGCGCTTCGTTAAAAGAATTGCTCAAAGCCGAGCCGCGATGCCCGGAAGTACCAAAGGCGACACGTTGCGCAGGCACCGCAGAGTCAGGACGATTCGCATAATAGGCAGCGATCAATTGTGGAACATTGATTAGCATTGCTGGTTCAGCACGAAGACCAGCCAAGGGGTTGAGACGTGTCATGCTCATTGCTCCTCTACAAGAATCACGCGTTGTCGTTCCGTTCCTGCGATGCGCTGTCAGAATTGTGTCTGCCTGATGACAGTTTCATCCCCCGTCATGTCGACTGCGGGCAGCGCGAGGCCCTCACGATTTTCCTGCGTGCAGCGTTGGCTGTGGGGTGAAGAATGATAAGGAAAGCTGGCTGCTCGCGTACAGTTCATAGAGCCGTTCTTGCGAGCGAAGGGGCACGCCGGTTGTCGAAGTCAAACGTTCCGAACCGCCATCAGGTAAGATCTGATGGGCCTTCACCGAATCGCTCAACTGTATATCCAGCACCTTACGAATTTGCGCCTGCAACCGCGGATCAATAATGGGGAACGCCACCTCAATGCGATTGTCGAGATTGCGTGGCATCCAGTCCGAAGAGGCAAGCCAATACTCTGGTTCTCCAGCATTGTGGAAATAGAAAATCCGTGCATGTTCCAGATAACGGTCGACAATAGAAATGATGCGAATGTTGTCAGACACGCCGGGAATACCAGGCCGGAGGCAACATAAGCCACGGACAATCAAATCAATCTGTACCCCAGCTTGGCTGGCCGTGTACAGCTCATCAATGACAATAGGATCTTCCAGGCCATTCATCTTGGCGATGATATGGGCCGGTCGTCCGGCCTGGGCGTGTGCGGTTTCCTGTTGGATACGGCGAACGATGCCATCTCGCAGATCAAAAGGGGAGACGAGTAAATGGTGCGACTCGCGTGGATGGGCATAGCCGGTCATGAGGTTGAACAATTCGGTAAGATCTTCTCCGAATGACTCACGGCAAGTGAACAACCCGAGATCACCATAGATGGTGCTGGTCCGAACGTTGTAGTTGCCGGTCGCGAGGTGGCAATAACGACGCAGCCCGTCTGCTTCCTGACGGACGACCATACATGCCTTACAATGTGTCTTATAGCCGACGATGCCATAGACCACGTGCGCACCGACTTCTTCGAGTGCCCGGGCCCAAGAGATGTTCGCTTCTTCATCAAAGCGCGCCCGTAATTCGAGTAACACCGCCACTTCTTTGCCGTTCTCAGCCGCGCGAGCGAGAATCTGTGGAATCGGTGAAGCTGGTCCGACCCGATATAAGGTCATCTTAATGGCCAGTACCTTGGGATCATCTGCCGCCTCTTCCAAAAAACGTGTGACTGCCCGGAATGATTGGTATGGATGATGGACAAGGATGTCATTGTTGCGAATAGCACTCCATACGTCAGGCGTAGTCTCAAATGCAGGTACTGGAAGGGAAGGCTGGGGACGATCCTTCAGTCGTGGAATATCGACAGCGGTATAGAGCTGGAAGAGGTCCGCAAATGCGGTAAATCCTTTGCCGGGATATAAATCTTCAGATTGTAACTCAAGCTCGCTGACAAGGTTTGTGAGGACCTCGGGCGGAATATCGTCATCGTACTGGAGGCGGACCGCGGTTCCCATACGTCGATCCCGCACGCTTTGTTCTATGGCAGTAAGGAGATCCTGGTTACGGACCAGCGGTATCTGCATGTTGGTATCGCCGTCCCGTGTCACCCGCACGGCATGACACGAAAGAACGTCGTAGCCGCGATAGAGTTCCGATAAATTCAGATGAATGACATCCTCCAGCAAAATAAAGACATGTGCCCCCGGCGACGCTGGCAAGGCGATAAAACGGGGAACAGCCTGGGCTGGCAAGTGCACAACCGACAAGGACGTGTTAGGCAAATGTGATGGGCGAGAGCGTCGCAAGGACGCCACCAAGCACAGCGCACGATTGGCCAGGTGTGGGAATGGATGTCCTGGGTCAATCGCCAGTGGGGTGACGATAGGATACAGGGTACGCTGGAAGTAGTCGTGCAGAAAACGCTTTTGCTCTTCCGTGAGATCGGCAGGGCTCACAATGCGAATGCCCTCTACAGCTAAGCGTGGCTGGAGGTCTTCCAAGAAACAGCGATGCTGCTGTTCAGCCAAACGATGCACGCGCTCTGCGACCGCGGCTAATGTTTGCTGTGGACTGAGCCCATCAGGGGCTGTTTGCTGATCGCCTGCGGCAATACGCTGCTTCAGACGCGCGACTCGTACCATGAAGAATTCGTCGAGATTGGAGCTAAAGATCGAGAGAAACTTGACGCGCTCCAATACGGGGACGCTTTCATCGAGTGCCTCGTGCAAAACACGACGGTTGAACTCCAACCACGAGAGTTCACGATTGGTGTACAGCCGTTCTTCCATGCCTTAGATTCCTCGCCCAAAGGTTTCGCGTAGTAGCAACCCTTGTCGAACCCCCTCAGTGCAAACCGTGAGCGTTCGGTAGTTGCCCAGTCGCATGACTTCTTCGATGACGATCGTACCAGCAACGATGATATCTACACGCTCCTCTTTCAAGCCTCCCAATTGGATGCGTTCACGAGCCGGGAGCCTTTCCATCCGCTCGCGGAGTGCACTGAGGTCACTCCGTTGCAAGCTGAGGCCTTGTCGCGACCGTTGCTTGTTGATGGTAGTGAGATGCATACGTCCGAGGGTGCGAATGGTTCCCCCAAGCCCGATCATCTCGCTACTGGGAGCCGAGATTGAAAAGTTGCGCGCAAGTTGATGATGGACTTCCTGTCGTAAGGACTGGATTTCACGTTCAGTTGGCGGGTCGTTCCTGAAGAATCGTGTCGTCGTACGCACTGCACCGAGCGGCATACTGGCGGCTGAAGAAATTTCCTCTTCGCGCACATGAGTAAGCTGTAAGCTCCCGCCACCAAGGTCCGCGACGGTACCATTACGGAACGACAGACTGTGTAATGCTGCTTGGGTACCCAATAACGCTTCTTCTAAACCACTCAGGATACGCACGGACACGCCAGCTTCACGCTGCAACTTCTCCAACAAATCCTGACGATTTGTGGCATCGCGGACTGCCGAGGTGGCAACAGCGAGGATACGCGGCTGATATTCCCGTCGTGCTTCGCGGACAAAGCGGCGGATGGTGTCGGAGGTTTCCCCAATTGCGATGGGAGACAGTATTCCTGGGCGGCCAGCACTCAGACGCGTTTGCGCACGTGCCTCCTGAAGTACCCGAAAGCCAACTCCTGGAAGGATTGAAGCAACAAGACAGCGAACGGCATTTGATCCTAGTTCAACCAGCGCAAGAAACTCAGACACACTAGGAGCATAAGAAAGAGCTTGGCGAAGATCAAGAGCAATCTCACTTTTTGTCGATCCTTGCACAACCCACACCCTCCCCACCATCCACGATATAGGTTTCCAATTTCTCCAGCGCATGCTGCACGTCGCTTTCTGACGCATGGCATTGCTGTATGACCCACCGCATATCGACCACATCTCCAGGAAATTGGAGCAAATGGAGCAATACCTTATCCGTAGGATTCGTGGGATCAACCTGAAGCGTTAAGGGAGTTGCTACCTGGTTGATCGCCTGGATGACGTCGGCTGCCGATGCATGAAATCGACGCAGTAATTTACGAGCATGGCGGAGGTCACATGGGTACTGCCGCAAGTGCTGAGCGATTTGCTCGATCAGCTCGCTTGCTGAGGGCTGACGATAGAGTGAGTCCATAAAAAAGAATGCCTCCAGATAATTCGTTCCTTGCCAGGTCGACAGAAAGGGGAAAGAGGAAGAACTTTGGCACTGCAATATGACAAGAGTATGACAGGAACATGACGGCTCTATGACGGTGGAGCTGTTGGTCACCATGACGAAGTACGCGTCACCTAACCGTCACACACTTGTCATTCTCGTGTAGACCGTCAGGGCTACCTTCAGAGGTACTACCTTCCTCAAGGAGCAAACATGGTTCAGGACGAAACGGTTTATCTTTCTCTTCAACTGCCATTTTTTTGGTGGCGACGGTTACAGCGGGTAGCGGAAACCTGTGCTACTCCACCAAAAGAATTCGCCCGTGAGATTATCGAAGCCGAAATTGTGCGGCGTGAACTCTTGTTGGAAAAACAAGGGCACGTCGAGAGTGATTGGTTGACACTGGTGACTGCGGCAGTTCCGACTTCTCGATTGCAGTAGCAGAAGTGTTGTCCTCACCGCTCTGTGGCACAGAAGATGCTTAGAAGCTGTTGATACATTCCGCAGAGGCCAGTGCAAAAAGCGCAACCGTGCTTCGCTCCTTCGACAGGCTCAGGACTCAGCACGAACGGGTTAGCTGATCCCTGTTTCAGTTCCGTTGCCGTTACCCCTGAGCTTGTCGAAGGGTTCATCAACAGCTTTTTAGAACGTCATCGAAAAATGTGTCGAAGCCGTCTTTGTGGGTGTGGCTCTTACTGCGATAGCGAAATCTTGACTCTCCGATGCCTCATTGAGGATTTTGTTATTTTCCATTTTCAACATATTTTCGTAACGCATCTAGTGCACCGTTCCCGTAACCACTCCGATGATCTCCATCACGGGAGGCTATCATGTACAAACTGACTCATGGACTGATCCCATCTCATGTGAATGTCATTGTGACCGAAGTTGAATTTGCTCGTCCCCCTCGGCGGTTTTCCTCGCGCGTCCGTAAAATGCGGCAGTGGTGGAACGAAGAGCGGCTTGCCTTGCTCGCGTTGTCGTTGGGAAACGCGTGCTTCCTCGGCCTCGTTCTCTGGTGGCTGTGGTAAGGGCTCCTCTTGCCACTGAAAACTTCACTAAAAATGACGCATGCGCCATTGTCTCTCAATCGGACCACAGACCATTCGTACACGGGATGCTCAGACATCTCGCCCTGTCAGCGAAGAATCTTTCTAGAAGATCGTGCAATCACTTATGGTGATATTTTTCTATACCAATTGGAGTTGCTCCGCCGCTCGGGACTGTGTAATCTATTCTTCATCGTCTCTTCATAATCCTGCAATACGTATCTCCTATACTCCGCCACGATCATCTCCCTAACCCCGAGGCTGCGCAGTAGAGCGGGCCTCTCTCCCCGAGGCACTGGTGAAAACAAGCACCGGTGCCTCGCCCCCCTACGTCAGCCACGAGTTTCATTGTCACCCACATATCACAACGCTGTCATCCTGGTGTCATGAACGGACCGCATAAGTAGCGTGACTGTCGGGAGGAGGCGAAGAAATTTTCTTAACTAACCGCGCAACCGCGGTTAAGAAAGGAGTCTGTATGAAGATCGCCAGTAGGGTACTGGCTGTGATGTTCACGAGTGCTGCCCTCATGAGTTTCCTTGTGGGAGAAGGATTGGGGCAGGTTGACCCGAAAGCGCCATTGTCGGCTGTTGTTGCCATTGGTCGCGAAAAGGGTGGGGATGTGACCACGTTTGTCAAGAAAAAAGTAGAAGACTTTGCGTTCGGTGAACTTGACGGGTTTCCGTTACCGCTTGAACCAGGAGCCGACGCTGAGCTGGTGCGGACGATGAAAGGGCTACGTAGTAATGTGGTGGTGAAATGGTTCGATCCGCTCACAACCGATACGTCTCCGTCTGCGCCTCGCTTTGGTGCAAACAACGACTATGTGGCGTACTTTGGGGATGGGTGGGACAAGAATTGGAAGGGAAGTGATATTCCCGGCAGCGCCCCACAATTCAACGGCAGCGGCAAGTCTGGTTGGTTGTGGGTGAACCACGAATACGTGTCGAACGACCTTCCTGCCGCGACCAGTGCACCAACTGGCCAACACCTCTCGTTAGCCAAGCACCTCTTTGGCTTAGGGATCCTCAATAACGATGTTACGGCTGATGTCTGGACTCAAACGGACCTTGATACATTCACCCGCAACTACAAGCGTCAGCTCGGTGGTTCATGGCTGAAGATTACCAAAGATTCCTCTGGCAACTGGAGTGTAGATCGCGGCGCACGCGCGCTGCGGTACGACTCTACCAGTAGCACGTTGTCACGGATTACCGGCTATCAGACAGTCCTGCCTGATCAAGACGATACCGGGACTCCGCTTCCAGCTGGAGTGGTCGCTGGGATCGCCGGTGATTGTTCGGGAGCGCAAACACCGTGGGGAACGATCATCACTGCCGAAGAGAATGTGCAAGATTACTATGGCGACCTGGAAACAGCGTGGGATAATAACCAAAAGTTTGTTGCCGGGAAGGGATTTGATCCAGGAAGTAACATCACATTTACCAACGAAGCGAGCGCGGCATCAGAGTTCGGGCGAATCTCTGACCCGAACGGGCGTCATAACCGAGACACTCTTGGTTACCTGGTTGAAATTGATCCGGGGACTGCTCCCGACAAATTCTACAACAGCGTGAAGGCTGGTGGTGATGGCAAAGGGCATCGAAAACTCGGGGCTGTCGGCCGTGCCCGCTGGGAGAATGCCACCTTCGTCACTGATGACAAATGGGAACTGATCCCCAGTCAACCGATTGTGATGTATGCCGCTAATGATCGTCGCAGTGGTCGTTTCTATAAGTTTGTGACCAAAGAGGTGTATCGCAAAGGCATGAGCAGAGGTGAAATTCGTGCTTTGCTTGATGAGGGAGCGCTTTACGTTGCCCATTTTGCTGGCTTGGATAACCGAAACGGCAACACGATTATTTCCGGTAGCACATCCGTTGCGCCGACGGAAACGGCACGAGGAAGCGGTCGATGGATTCACCTCAGCGTCACCAGCAAAGATGTTGCTCCCAATGCCTCCGCGCTTGGTTCTGCGAGTAAAACAGTTGGTGATGCACTGCGGGATGTGAGCTGGAATGGGATCGGTGGCTTCCCGACCGATGATGATGTGCGCCGTGCATTGTTCACAGCCGAAGCCAAAATCGGGGTTATGGAACTGAACCGTCCGGAAGACTTGGAATGGAACCCCAGGGATCCAAGTGGAACTCCACGATTATATATTGCTTTTACTAACCATACGGGTGGCACCCAACTCGATCAGAGCGGCAAGCTACTCAAGGCGGATGTCACTGACCGTCGTAATGATGGCAATGGTGGGATCTGGGCGCTACAAGAATCCACACCAGACACTCCTGCGGGATCGAAGACATTCTCTTTTTTCCAAGTGGCGAAAGGCGCCAATGGCGGGAGAGATAACTTTGAGTTTGCTGCCCCTGATAACATCATGATCGACCGCAAAGGTGGTGTGTGGTTTGGCACTGATGGCAATTTTGGTCGGACGAGTGGGAAGGCAGCGGACTGCTTGTATTACTTGGACCTTGATCTTTCCCACCGTGAGGGGCCGATGTTGTTCAACGTGACGTTCGGCAAAGCCTTTCGCGTGGCATGCGTTCCCAGTGATGCAGAGGTAACAGGACCAGCTTTCAGTTCTGATCAGGAAACCATCTTCCTCGCTGTCCAGCACCCAGGTGAAGATCTGAAAAACGTCAGCACCTTCCCGCAGCCGCGGTAAGGGGTTCAGCCTTCGTCGGGGTACGACGTATCGTGCCCCGACAGTTCACCAATCTTATGAAACACTATTGCTCTCAACGATTCCACGAAACACGTACTGCGATGAGGCTGGTTGTCCTGCTCATGCTATTAGCGCTTGGCGGCTTCGTGTCGATTGCCACGATGGCGAACGTGACGACGCAGAAGGCGACTGAGGAGAAAACCAGCGACCCTGACTCTTATGATCCGCTTGCGCGCGCGCGATCTAGCATTGGGAAGATTGAGAATGTCGAAGCGACGGTGCCTTCGCAGTGCTATACCAAAACCGCCGGAGTCGCGAATCCGTGCTGGACGTGTCATACACAACCGCGGGGAGAAAATTATCAATACGACTGGCGACTCCAGGAAGAATACGCCTTTAGCGAGTTTGCCCAGACGAACCATTGGTCTAATCTTTTTGTCGATCGCTCTGCGGCAATCGCGACGATGAGCGATCGCGACGTGTTGTCGTACATTCGGACTGACAATTATACGTCGTTGCGCGAACACCTTGTGGGCCGAACCGATTATCCCGGATACATTCCTGATCTTGATTTCTCTCAAGGTTTTGACGAGGAGGGTTTTGCCGCAGATGGCAGTGGTTGGCGCGCAGTTCGCTACAAGCCGTTTCTCGGAACCTTTTGGCCGACGAATGGGAGCACGGATGATGTGATGATTCGTCTACCACCCAGTTTTCGCATGGATAGTGACGGGAATCTGTCACGAGATGTCTATAAATGTAATCTGGCGATTCTCGAAGCCGCGATCGCCGTTGCTCCGTCCCCAGCGCGCAACAACCTTGATCGTGTTGTGGAGCCAGTCAGTGAAATCACCGCTGGTACTGATCTTGATGGCGATGGTCAGCTCACGCCAGCGGCGACGCGCATTCACAATCTCCCAACCCACTACTGTGGCATGGCAAAGACAGTAGCTGTGAGCCGGTATCGTTATCCTGAAGGCGTCGAGTTTCTCCACACCGTTCGTTATATTGATCCCGAGCATCCCACGCTGTTGTCGACACGAATGAAAGAAGTACGCTATGCACATAAGAGGATGTGGCTGGACGATTGGGCGCTGTTACGGACGTATGAGAAGGAGCTGCTCGATAAAGAAGAAGGAAAATTGCCGACCTTCAAAGGATCACCGTTAGTTGGTTTACGTAACGACTTCGGGTGGCAATTGCAGGGATTTATCGAGGATGAACACGGGCGACTGCGGCTACAGACTGAGGAAGAACATTACTTTTGCATGGGGTGCCATAGTTCTGTTGGGGTGACCGTCGACCAGACCTTTGCCTTTGCTCGGAAGGTACCTGGCGCTGATGGGTGGCGACATCAAGATTTACGAGGCATCCAAGATGTCCCACAAGCTGAGCATCCAGACCCGGAAATTCTCACCTATTTTCGCCGTGTGACAGGAGGTGATGAGTTTCGTGCCAACGACGAGATTCTTTCGCGTTTCTTTCCTGAAGGAAAACTCGACGAAACAGCCGTACGACGCGCGGCTCCTGGCGGAGACCTCGATATTACCTCTCTTATCACGCCTTCATGGCAACGAGCGTTGCAACTCAACAAGGCGTATATCGCGTTAGGCGGTGGCAGGAAACAACTTACCGCAATAGTGATTGACCGGAGTGGAGAGCCTCTGCACAAGAGCAGGGATGAGAGACGAGACCATTGTGTGCTGGCTTCGGTCTAAGTATCGAAGTCTGGTCGAAGAGCTGGATGAACGCGGGCGAC
>VGTJ01000060.1 GCA_016874775.1 Deltaproteobacteria bacterium | reverse complement strand
CAAAGGCCTACAGGTCTCCGACGATGAGTTTCAAGCGCTCAATATCAAACCCGGTAAGTTTCATGGCGATTGGAACTATACGCTTCTTCCTCGCTCTTAATCGGTAACTTAATTCTTGCCCATGCCTATTACTATAGACAAAGTAACTAGTCGTCACTGTCTCCCCATCATCGACCATTTGCTTTTTCCCTCTGAAGTTCGGTAAGATTTCCTCTGCGGGGGCCTCTCGGGTACTACAGAGCATGTACCCAGAACTGTAAATTCAGAAACACGACAGGTCACACAAAGCAAAGGCTTTGAGAAAAAGTATATTGTGATGTATATTCTCACACCTAAGTCTTGGGTTATCGTGGGCAGCGTTTTCACTCGACGTCGGTCACAAGAAAAAATATTCGCGAAGAAACTGCTCTGGTTCGTCGTCTTTCCTTTGCTCACCAACTGCACGCCACACTCAATCAAGCAGGATAAAGAGTTGTCGACTCTACTCGCTGCCTTTCAGAAACAAAATCTGGAGTTAGCAAGCCAACAGCAACAGCAGCAAGAACAGACTATTCGCAAGCTTGAACTCCAGAATCCAGGGAATGGGCAAGAACATACAGTGAGTGTTTATTTAATCAACGCTCCTCTCCGAGTGATCGTACAAAGCCTACTAGATAAGTCTCAAGCTGCCTTTCTGCTTAACGATCCTATCCCCAATAGCAGAACCTCTGCTCGCTTTGATAATGTACCCTTATCTCAAGCCTTACAGAAACTTCTTTCCTCGCAAGGATTTTCGTGCACGACCAAAGACGGATTGCTCGTGATTGGAGTCGACACAACCACCCCTTCTGCATCAACTTCTTCGCCTGCCGACCCCTCTTCCACACCGTCTTCCCCGACATCACAAAGCGGTACCTCTGCGAGCCCTGCGTCGACTCCTTCTGCGAGTGCAGCCTCGCCCACTTCTCCTAACACCGGAGGAACGCTAAACACTCCACCTTCGGCCACCTCTCCTCCCCCTTCCCCATCCGCCACAACCCCGACTGCTGCCCAGCCTTCTTCTGCAACCTCTCCTGGCATAGGCCCCTCGACGACCGGAGGGGCCGACTCAGCATCGTCTCTCGCCGCTTATGGACCTTCATCCTATTCAGATCTGTCTGCTGCACCCACTGCACCTTCAACCCTCGTGACTGTCCCATTACGATACTTGGATACAACAACAGCAGCCTCGCTCCTTGACAGCCTCTACCCTGAAGCAGGCATCGGCGGCACGCGGGTTGTCACCTATGGTCAGCAGCCAAAAACCAATACGCTCATTCTCTACGGACCGGCAGATGAAGCGAAAAAGGCCGCGGTCGCACTGCGCAGAGCTGATCGTGATCCTTCACATATCATTATCGAGGCGTTAATCGTCGAATTTGACGCTGATGCGTTAGATCAGCTTGCTATAGATATTTCAAAGCTGTCAGCAGGTCCGTATAGCAACATCGCTACAAGCTTTGGCTCTCTATTAGGCAATTCCCTAGGTTTTACTTATGTTCCTGGAGCAAATAATAAACTCCAACTTTCGGCCTTCATTAATGCACTGGTCTCTACCAATAGAGCACGCTTGATTGCTCGACCATATGTCGCAACTCTTAGTGGAGAAACCGCAACGATTGATATCTCGCGCAACCGTTATGTCGTGGTGCAAGCACCACAGAATGGGGCAACCATCACAACTACCAATGCAGTGACGAGTGGAGTGATTATGAAGATCACCCCGACAGTTCTTTCTGATGAGATGATCCGTATGGACGTGGATGTAGAAGACTCACAATTTATTCCAACCGAACAAAACATCGCGGTGGAAGTAGATAAGAATTCTGCACAAACAGTCATGCGAGTAACAAGCGGACAGACGATTATCATTGGAGGGCTAGTTCTCAATCGCAAAACACGAGGAAATACTGGGGTGCCGTGGTTGCGCCATCTCCCCCCTGCCAACTTACTTTTTGCTGATCAAGAATTTAGCCGCCAGAAACAAGAGGTGTTTATCTACCTCACCCCGCGAATTTGGACCCCGGATGTAGAGGCGCCGCTCGTCTTGCCGGAGTCTTTCACTATTCATCCTAAGGATGAGCACCTCTCCGATCTTGAACGCAAACTACTGAACCGATGACCCAAAGCACCTGGGCCGAGCTGGGCAACTTTTGGAGAAGAATATCCCATGATAACCGTTGAACTAGAGGCAGGATAGTTACGACTTGTTTTTGAGCAATGCCATAAGAACTAATCCCACCCCAATACCAATTAAAGTTCCAAGATCAGACCGACCAAATGCCGCTCCCAGCCCTATACCAGCCAGAACACTGCCAGCGAAAGCCATTCCTGCCATATTACTCCGAGGAGATCTTTCTTCACCCATGATGTAATTCCTTTCTCTGTTCCCCAAACGCCAACGCCTTTTCATGGACAGAGAGGACAATAATCCGCTCTCGCTCCAACGTACGAATCATGGAGAGGAATGTCTCCTGTGATTCGTCTTGACCATGCTGACGCCATAGGTCTTCTACAGTCGGCGATTCCTGGAGTGCCTTGCCAAGCCAATGCTCACGGAATGTTAGTCGGCGCGGAGAGAAATAGCGCTTAAAGTAGATCAGCTCTTGGGTGCTTTGCTGTTCCACTCTGGCAACCGCGTCACTAAAGCGGACGTGAGATTGCAACGTCAGTTGACGACGCATTTCTGGATCAAGGGTCACGACACTAGCTCCGCTGATCACTGTTTCAATGTCATAACGAAGTGCCGTGTCGACCATCGTTAAAAGCGTCCCCGCAATCTCGTACCCTACACTATCATCCACCACCAAAGCATCTTTTGCCGAAAGCCGCGACGTAGGCATCAGGTCCTGAAGCAAAGAGAACGTCACAGCTCGCAACTGGGTATGGTGTTCTCCAGTGCATTGAGAAGGAACATCCCACGGTATCACTCCAACACTCCACCCCGGCGAACCGACCAGCGCAGTCACTGCCCCACAAAAGGTTGAGTATTCAGCCTCGTTGGTTCGTAGAAATGCTGGTGCTGGCAGGTGCTGTATCGCATCTCTATCAGCCAGACGAGCAAGGGCAATTTGCTGCGGAAGTTCCGCAGCTGCCGATAGGAGGCATGAGGTCAGAGCAGCCGAGATCGCTTCTGGTAAATCTTCACTAACCGGGGGAGTGCGTCCGAGTATGGCTTTCGCCACCCGCGGCGCAAGCGCTTCCGGAGCACGGCTAGAAAGCCAGTGCAAAACGGTGCGCAAGTACGCTTGGAACGCCTCGGTTGCCTGTCCACGTTGTTGATAAACTCGCGCGAAGCAGAAATTGCAGTACACTGCATCGCTCTCCGACTTTGCGCCTAATGTCGTTTCAAACGCTTTACGGTAATAGCGTTCAGCTGATGCGAGATCACGATTACGACGATGCAATCGTGCAATGTTGATGGCGTTGACATACTCCAGATGCCAGTCGTGTGCCTCTTGCCTCGAGGCTTGCGCTTCGATTTGCGCTTCGATTTCTAACGCGCCTGTGAAATCCCCACTTTCTAGACGGCTAAGTGCCGAAATGTTGAGGAGATACAAGAATTCACGCTGTCCTTCATAATACGGCGCTAATAGTTCGCGTGCTTGTTGAAAATAGGAAGCGGCAAGAGCGGGAGAACCTCCCATCACTAGCCCCCATCCTTTGCTTTGCAACAGAAACCCTCGTACTGCCGGCGCCAAAGCTGGAGAGGGATCTTCCTCTCCAGTGGCTTCGGCAAAACGCAGCAGGCCAATCCGTATCCCTTGTGCTTGCGCGCGAAAGAAACCTTGCTGTTCCAGAGTCGGGGCACACGCGATAGCGCGCTCCATCAATCGTAAGGCAATACCATAACCGCCCTCCGCGAACCGCTGCCAGGCTTCCTTACACAGAAAAAGTGGTTGCGCATACAGGTTGTTACCAAAAAACAAGGCGTACGCGTGGAGCCAATCCAACGAGCCCCCCTTCGTTTTGGCCGCAAGTTGATCGTACGCAAAGCGAGAGACCGTCCGAGGAGCCAACCGATGTTCCGGCGCAACCAGGACATGCCCGTTGGCCAGCGAGAATCCGAGTCGGTCCCCTGTGTCTTGCGTGGTAGCAAGCATTGTAGCGACATGCGGGTGCAGGATCCCTGGTACCAGTCGACACAAACTTTTAGTGACCGGGAGTTTCCCATCACTGTAAGCAGGGGTCCATTGGACTTGCCAATTTTCAGGAACAACTGCAGCGTCGTTGTCGGTATGCACCAACACAAGACGACTGTCCGTGTCGTTAAGCCCTTGCGCGAGAAACCGTAAAAAGAGAGTATTTTCAGTTTCCCATGACAACCCGGCACGTGGACCAAACACTACTACGGTCCGTGGTGGACTATCCTTCAACTTCACAACCAGGCGAGAAGCCAGGTCTAAGGCGGTTCGTGTCGTACGATCACCACTAGCCTCAGCATCAATCCAGGTCCCAATCACATCTGCATATGGAAGCGGTTCATCCCACACAATTGATCGGCCCATTGCCGGAAGCACTTGCTGTGGGGGTGGCAACACTAGCTCAAGCTGAGCATACAACTCAGCAGCAACTTGTTGTCCTCGCCATACGCCAAGGCTGATATCAGAGGCAATGACATCGATTGGGTACTGTAAGTCGTTCAGGGTCTGCCACAGCGACGCGAGCGTGAGCGCGCGAATCCCATCCACTTTCAGCATGCCAGGAGCACGTGAGATAGGAACCAGGCGAGAACTCACCATACGTTACACGAGTCCACGTGTTTCTGGCGGTTCATCCTGGCGCTCGCCAATGGCAACGACATAAATGGTCGAATGGTTCACGCCATCAAGTCCGAGTATTTCATCAAGGTGACGATCAAAAAATCCCCCGACATTCGTGCACCCAAGGCCCAGAGCCGTGGCAACTAGATTAAGGTTCTGGGCAACATGTCCTGCCTCTAAGAGCGTAAACCGATAGCCACGTGCGCCGTACTTAAACGTCGAGCGCTCAAACATGGCGGTGAGAAACAACAGCACCGAAGCTTCGGTAGGAATCGAACTCTGGACAAACGCGGAAGAAAGTCGAGGAGCAAGGTCGCCGTCGTGTATACGACGACAACTGTGCCGAGCAGGACTATAGTGATACAGCCCTGCTGGAGCATCAGCGATGTGCGAGCTGTGAAAGAAGATCTCAAGTGGGTAGAGCGCCCCACCCGAAGGCACGGTACGAAACGGCCGTGGAAAAACGGTGTCCGTGTTGTCCCGTGTCACACCGTAGGCGTAATGCAACAAGGTCGCCAGGTTTTCCACCGTAAGCGGACACGGCTTCATAGCCCGAGCACTCACACGCGAAGTGATAGCGTCTTTGAGGGTGAGGTTAAGCGGAGAGAAGGACGTCGGGAGTTTCACTTCGGGATATTGGTCGAATACGAGCGATTCAAGCAGTTGCTCCATTCGAGCGAGGACAACCTCGTTCGGAAGGAAACTTCCATAGCGAGAGATTTTCGAATTCTCGTGGAACAGTTCCCAGAGCGGGTCCTCAGTTCCTTCTGCGCGGAAGAGATCATTCCATACTGTACGCGTCACGTTGTGCAGGCCTCCTTATGGATAAGGGTGAGGCACAGGGTTGTCGCCAGAAGCGCGTTTCACACCAGGGTGTCCGAGTTTTTGCGGCACTTCCCATAGACGAGATCCTCCTAAGGCACGAATCCCATACCCCATGAATAACGGATGAAAACCGGGAATTACTGCTCGTACGACAGAGAGCCCTAGTTCTCCGACATCAGGAGTTGTCACATCAGTGATGAGCACCCGATGTCCAACAGCCTCAATACGTTCACAGAGTATGGCCAATTCTTCGGCTGGGTTACCAGTCGCCAGGTTCTCAATCTCATCAAACTCGACACGTCGCGGAGACGCAAAAACAAAATCTGCGAGTGAGGCCTGCGCGTGATCATTCCAAAAATGCAGATGCGTGATCTGATCAACTACATTCGCATGGTAGAGGTCTGGTACCAACGGAGGCATCCGATTCTTTATTTGTTGCATGTACCGCCGCGTATGCGCCAGTTCTTCCAAACTTTTACGTATAGCTTCTTCTGGGTCTAACGCGGTTGAGGCAGCAAACGTCAGCGCTGGGGCCTGCGGGGCAGGGTGGCGCAACACCGACAGAATAGAAGGAATCCCTGCATCAGTAGTGATATTAAGAATGGTGACTTCGCTCCCGGTCTGTTCAAAGCGCCGCACCAAATCGTAGTTCGCATCACTGAGCGTTTCGACAAGGACGTGAGGAGCACTCACGCAACCTTGCCATGTAATCGTAAAGGCGTCACGCTCAATCGTCTCGCATGCGGCAGAAATCGCCGCTTCGGCAGGGCTGCAATGGCAGGCGAGGCCTGTAGAAATGGGTTGAACAATGGGAGCATCGCCAGTGCCCTGGTAATAATAGTAGGGAATAAACACCATTGCGGCAGGAACGTAGAGTGTCTTTCCGGTGAGCGGGTTCACAGCTGGCGCCCAGCGTACTGGCGTCTGCTCGTCAAATGGTACCCAGGGAAAGCCGGGGCTTTCATATTGTTCTACGCTGTACAAGGCAAAGGCGTCCGGAGAAACGCAAGGGAAAGGTGCCGACTCAACAGACTCTAGAGGGAGATCCTCGACAGAGAATAAAGCCCCGCAATAACGTTCAACCGCTTCCCCTACAGCTTTAGCGATCGCACGTTCCCGGGTGGCAGCCGCACCACCAGCAGCACTAAAGTTCGTTTGCAGGCTCAACGCCTGGGTGCTGCACGCACGTGCGAAATAGTGAAAGAAATCCGGCACACCAGCTTCACGGCGTGCATCCTGCACATAGCGCACGATACCGACACGGTCATCAACAAGATAGTCGAGTATGTCAATGAGCCGACGAAACGAAGGACCGGTAGGAAGGCATGTCTTCATTTTTGCTCGCCCGTAATTACATTCCAGTCATGGCCAGGCATGAACGCACTCTTGTTTGGTGTCGTTGTGGAGCGTGTTCTGACAGGGCTGCAGACAGCACAGCGTGGGACTTTCAAGAGTTTGCGGGCTTTCATGTCCGCAGCGAGTAGACTCACTTCGATGACCGCTCCAACGCGCCACGGAACTCCCCCCAGTCCACCGTAGAATTTAGTCAATTCAAGTGCCGCAATATCCCCGAGCACAGAAGCCATCGAGGGATGAAACCCAGTCACTGCCTGATGATGAATCGACGCAGCCTCAACGCTCCGTTTCAGTTGGGGTTCGTCAGCATTGGCATTCTCCCGCACGTACAGACATTCATAACAAGCTGTTTCACCCGGGATAACGAAAGGCCCAACATAGCCGATGAGATTATCAAGCATGATGGGCAAAAAATGTCGTTGATGGCTGACACAGAATTCGTTCCATTCACGCATCACTTGAAAACCACCGAAATCAGATGTCGCGACGAGACAATCAAAAGACTGGGGATCAAGATCCTGGGCCCACTCTTGATAAGACACTGGACGTGGCAATGGTGACAACCACTCGTTCGAATGTACGACGCCGTTATCAAAGAAGCGGAGGTTACGAAGCAACGGATAATCAATAACCGTCACGTTCTCCGCCTGCACTGCACGTAGAGCAGAGACTATCTGTCGAGCAACCGCATTGACACCAAGAACAACAATCTGTTTCTCGTTGAGACGTTCGGTCACCGTCGACGTTTTTTCTCCAAAGTGCCAATAAAAAATATCTAGGGTGCCTTCGACTCTTTCGCCAGATGTCTCAACCGTATCTGCTGGGACCAGTATCCGGCGCGTGAGGAGCTGATCTACAAGAGCGGCAACAGCAGGACGATCGGGAGCCGCAAAGAACTCACAAATTTGCTCTTTACTCGCTCCCTCTTCTGTCGCGAGAGTCAAGACAGCTTTGACAGTATCTGCGGCTCGTTCTCCACTAATTTTCACCTGGACGCAGCCCCGGGACAGGACTGCCCCGTCAGCGGTTTGGACGAACTGCGCCGGGAGCGCTTTGAGAGGAACGAGGGTTGGGTCATTTGCCATGACTGCGATCCTTATTACCTTTCACAAAAATTCTAATCCGGTGCATCAGGAGACTGGCCCGTGGGAAATTCGTACGGCCCCTTAGTTTAGTAAGGACGCAGAAAAGACCACGCTACGCTTGTAGGGCAGGTGTTGGGCGCAGACGTTCACGATGCACCGTATAACTACCAGCAAAAACCTGTCGTAGGTTTTGATATTCTTTCACGAATTCCGTTCGTGGCAATTTCGTTTTGGTCACTGGCGACTGCAAATCATAGAGATCCCAGTTCGGTCGCCCGTTCGGTTGTCGCTCGGTGATGTGGTCGAAGGTGGTGAGCCCCTTAGTGCCAGGTAGCGGCGTCAGGATCGTGAAGGACGGATAGTTAATTTTGTGATGCTCAACAAAACGGATCAAGCGTTGAAAATCACGACGATCGTAGTCGGGACTGACGATGAACTGGGCAAAGACAGCAACCCCAAGCTGTCGTGCAACATCAAGCCCAGCCTCGACCTGTGCGATCTGTAGGCGTTTATTATAATCTCCGAGTTCTTTAGTGGAGATACCTTCAATCCCCAAAAATAACCGCTCTAGCCCTATCTCACGCCACGTCTGTATCAATTCTGGTTGGCGCAAGAGTGTATCAATGCGGCAATAGGAAAAGTACCGTTTCTGGATATGCGCAGCGCGAATCGCCTTGGCAAGTTCCATCATACGGCGACCATTGATGAACGGCTCATCGTCCACCATAAATACGAACTCCTCTCGAATAGTCGAGAGTTCATCAACGACTTGATGAATGTCACGCATGTGATAGACGCCATCCATAATTTTCCACAACGAACAGAATGAACAGCGATAGGGACAGCCAACTGTGGTGCGCATGAGGGCAATCGGTTGCATCCAATCGATAAAATACGCGTTTCGGTCACGCTCGGTGACCAAACGGTCTGGCGGGACAATCTCATCAATGTCGAACGACGGCGGGTCTCCACCGAAAAGGAAATTTCCATCGCGACGAGCCCAAACCCCGGGAATACTCTTTTGCGATTCAGCACCACTCAATATTTGTAACAATGTCCGAAAAGGACGTACGCCTTCTCCGCTCACTACAAAATCAATGGACGGAACAAAGAAATCTTCCGGAAGTAACGTCGCATGATGCCCACCAACCACAGTCCAACAGTGCGGCAGGCGTTCTTTTATATGCTCACAAAGAGCGAGGTTTCTCCGAACGTGCATTGAGTAGCCAGTAACCCCAACGATATCAGGGACAAAGTCTTGGAGAGTACTATCAAGTTCGTCAGGGTGGAGCCGAAGATCAAGGACTTGCACGCTATGCCCGTCTTGCTTGGCCCCAGCGGCAAGATATTCAAGTGCTAGCGGCTCTGCGATTGCCCCCAGATCTCCCCAACCAATAAGCTCGACCCGTGACTTCGGATAAATAAGAAGGACTTTCATGCACGCGCCTTACCAACATGCCTGCATCGAGATGGGCGCAGCTCCAAAGGGGCCGCACCCGATCTTTATCTTTCTCAGGATGCCGTCTGCTCCCGAGTGTCGACGTTACTATAGGGTCGGACGGGTGGGTTGTACGACAGAGGCCGCCGTGCAGGAACAGCACGGACAACAGCAACAGCAAGCAGTCACATCTTCTGTAGCTGCTGCTCCAGGCTTGTGAAGGCGTTCTTGCATCGCCTTTCCAGCCACCTCTAGCGAGTTGATGTCTTTAATAGTGAGGCCATCTGGTGGGTTGCCTTGTCGTGTGCGCCCCCACTCTTGTAAAGCAAAGAGTTCAGCCTTTGTGAGTTTCTGAGCAGCCGGGGTCAAAGAAGCAAACTCTGCTTGATTAAACCCCAATTTGCCAATGGGAGTGTTGAGCGGCAGCCGGCCCGGACCTCCTTGTGCGTAAGCCGCACCCGCACCAAAACCAGATACAGCAAACGTTGTCGCTATAGTTCCAGCTGTCGTCGCTCCTGCGGTGCGGAGAAATCCGCGCCGATCGATTTGATCCTGCCCTTCCTTGCGGTCATCAGCCATGATTCTACCCCCTTCTATAAAAAACGAGATTCAAATAGCCTTTTGGGATTAATCTATTTCCCCATAAAATATAGATTTATTTATTACAATAAGGGTATATTTGTCAATGAGAAACCTTCCCAGTGAGTGAGTAAGAAGGGGATCCTGAAAATGCACAAGACTCTCGACGTCCAGAACTGGTTTATCTCCGTGATGTTAGGGGTAACAGTACAACTTTTAGCACTTGACCACCAACTCCTTAAGGCAGTAGCCCAAGATCAGCACGACCACAGTCAGGCGACACGCGAGGAAGCCCCCTTTCCGGACCGTATCGCTTCTTCGTTGCGCGCAGTGATGGAAATTGCTGCTCAACACGGGGCGCGTAAGGCAAGTACCTTGGTACCACCATCTATCCATCTCTCTCCAGAGGGGCATATTGAGGTCTATATTTACACGTACCTGCCAGTATCAGCCGCTCAGCAAATTCTTGAGGAGCGCGGTGTCCGTATCCTGCAGGTGCACGAGCACAGTGGAACTCTCTATGTGACATTACCAATAGTGACGCTGGAAACCATCGCTGCACTTCCCTGTGTCCGGTGGATCTCCCTCCCTTCCTACGGTTCCTCTAGTAAAGGAAGCGTGAACTCTGAAGGGGACACTGCAATGCGAGCCAATCTGGTTCGTTCGCAACTGGGAGTGGATGGTCAGGGGATACGGGTCGGAGTAATTTCCGACAGCTTGACCACCCTCGCCGATGCCGTCACCAAAGGTGATCTACCGGCAGACTTGCAAATAGTGAATAGCCAGGCAGGCAATGGGAATGACGAAGGGCGTGCAATGTCGGAAATTATCTATGATCTCGCTCCTGGCGCCGATTTATTATTCCATACGGGCTTGCCGAGCAGCCTCGATATGATCGCTGCTATACAAGCACTCACGCAGGCTGGGGCAACAATCATCGTCGACGATGTCGAGTATTTTAACGAACCTGTCTTTGAGCCAGGGCCAGTCGCGCAGGCAGTACAGGAAGCAACCAACAAAGGTGCGACCTACATCACCGCAGCCGGCAATAATGCCCAGACCCAGTACAATGGAGTTTTTACCCCAATCTCTTCTCAGAATGGCAATTCTTTACTGCTTCGTCATGATTTTGGTGGTGGAGACTCTACGCTCGCTTTTCAGGTTTTGCCGTTTCAGTCATTCTCAGTTTTTCTGCAGTGGCCAAACCCATTTGATGGGTCCGCGAATACGGCTGACTACGATCTATTCGTCATGAACGAAGACGGCACGACGGATGCCTGTACATTGACGGGAGATGATGGCAGCCTAGTTCTTAGCGGAACCTGCACAAGTACGGATAGGCAAATTGGCGGTAATGCTCCCCCAATCGAGCAAATTAATCTTCAGAATAACTCCTTCAATACGGTCAGCCTGAGTGTGGTTATCGCAAAAAATGCAGGTGCAGTAGTGCCTCTTTCCTTAAAGTTTAATGCCCCGATTACACTTCTCGAATCGCAACCATCACGTGGCACTATTTTTGGGCACCCTTGTCTCCCAGATGTTCTTGCCGTTGCGGCGGTCGATGCCAATAACTATAGTACCGCAGGCCTCGAAAGCTTTAGTTCTCAAGGACCATGCGAATGGTTCTTTCCCACCCGCGCGACAATCAGTAAACCCGATGTTGCTGCAGCTGACGGGGTAATGACCTCGCTTGATGACTTCAGTCCCTTTTTCGGCACCTCAGCTGCTGCCCCTCATGCTGCTGCAGTTGCAGCTCTGCTCACTCAGGCAACGGGAGGTCCAGGAGTGCTTAAGAACTCCCAAATTACTGACATTCTCCGTCGCACTGCAGTCGATTTCGGCGCCCCTGGCTTTGACTCAGCTTTCGGTTTTGGCGCCCTTGATGCCTTACAAACAGTACGCAACGGAACTCTGCTTTCAGGTGGTGGCTTTGCCACTTTCTGGGTAGGGTTGAAAAAAACCGATAATGAAGGAACTCTTTTTGACTTACGAGCAGAACTCTATCGTAACAACACGAAGGTAGCGTCTGGGGACGTCTTTTGTATTGCAGGAATCGTGAAAGCCCCTGAACAAGCAAAAGAGGTCACAGTGCTCATGCACCCACTCACCACAACGCCTCCGGGCTCATCATCTGGAGAGCTCTCACTCAAAGTATTAACGCGAATCGGGACAACAAAGAATGGGACTCTGTGCGAAGGACCGAATGGGAATCGCAATAGCGCCAGCGGCCTGCGCTTGTATTATGACGCAAAGAATAGAGCGTCACGCTTTAGTTCAGGATTTACACCATCACCATCGCAGGATTTCTTCTTACACGAAGATGGCAAGCACTTCTTCGATGCTACCGCTCCAGTAGAACTCGAAGCACAGATTGAATCGTCAGGCCGTGTAAACGCGAAGAAAGGCAATCCCTGGCAAGAGATCGGCACCTGGCAGCTCTCTGCACCGTAGAGCGGGATGTAATTGATTGTTTATCCACATTTTTGTAGGAGCGGTTCTGCGTGGCCGCACCTGGAAAGAGCACTCACATAGGAGCGCCCCTACAAGCCAAATCCAAACTACACCATTATCAATCTGCGCGTTATCGTGTAGTTGGGACGACCCCAAGACGTTCCTTCTCTCACAAATAGTACAATGACAAATGCGCCGATACCTATGGCCGTTTCTCGTCCTGTTCATGGACACGACCCTCTTACTCGTGTTGAGTATCTTCCCTCGGCGAGCCCCTAACATCCCCAGGCATGATCGTTAGCATAATCCACAATGGTTGCTGTGGTTCGGCGTACCGATGTATATGCTCCATCAATTCGAAGAACATAGATACGATCTACTTGGTCGCCCGTACATGCATTCGCCTAACGAATGCAGCGCAGCATTGGTCTTCGCGATTCATAGAGAGTGGTGCTAATCGAACGCCGGACTCTCTTTTTTCATTCTTCATTCTCAATTCTTCACTCTTCATTGGCGCTTCAGACCACCCCTTCGCGTGGATGCACATTGGTGCGAATCCAATCGACAATTGCCTGCGTGCTCACTCCCGGTGTGAAGATCTCCATCACACCCGCTTGCTTAAGGGGTGCGATATCGTCTTGCGGAACGATGCCACCACCAAACACAGCGACATCTTCAGCGCCACGCGTTTTGAGTGCATTGATCACCGCCGGAAACAGCGTCATATGCGCACCAGACAGAATGCTGAGTCCGATTGCATCGACGTCTTCTTGCACCGCCGCTTCAGCGATCATATCTGGAGTTTGGTGCAATCCAGTGTAAATCACTTCAAAGCCTGCATCGCGCAACGCACGGGCGATAATCTTCGCGCCACGATCATGGCCGTCGAGTCCGGCCTTTGCTACCAAAATACGTAATACCTTTTCGTCTGCCACGGGTTTCCTCCGGAAAAAGCATTCAGCTATCAGCTATCAGCCAGAATGCAGTCAAGAACACAACCTCAGAAAGCACGTACAAGCTGAAAGCTAAAAGCTGATCGCTGATCGCTAATTTTACAGCCACGCCGGGTCGCGATAGACACCAAACACATCGCGATAGATGTCAGAAATCTCACCAAGAGTGCAATGCTCTTTTACCGCGTCGATCAGCACCGGCATCAGGTTTGATCCATTGCGACAGGCAGCATGCACACGTCCGAGATGTTCGCGCACAGCACCAGCATCACGTGTGCGCTTGATTTTGCGTACCCGTTCGACCTGGTTACTCTCAACCGAATGGTCAATCTTGAGGATGTCGATTGGTCGCTCTTCAGGAACAGAGTATTTGTTGACGCCAACGATGACCTTTTCACCAGCATCGAGCTGTTGCTGATAGCGATAGGCTGCATCGGCAATTTCTTTCTGCGGATAGCCAATATCAATGGCGCGTACGATGCCACCAAGCTCGTCAATGCGATTGATGTAGGTCATCGCCTCTTTTTCCATCTTGTCGGTCAACGCCTCCATCGCCCAGCTACCACCGAATGGATCGATCGTGTTGGTGACTCCGCTCTCTTCAGCAATGATCTGCTGCGTGCGCAACGCCACCATCACGGCGTTTTCAGTCGGCAACGCCAACGTTTCATCCATTGAGTTGGTATGCAGCGATTGTACGCCACCAAGGACGCCAGCGAGCGCTTGCACGGCCACACGAACCACATTATTAAACGGCTGCTGCGCAGTGAGGCTCGCGCCAGAGGTCTGCGCATGGGTGCGGAGCAGCATCGACTTCGGATTCTTTGCACCAAAGCGCTCTTTCATCACCTTCGCCCAGATGCGACGGGCAGCGCGCAACTTGGCGATCTCTTCTAAGAAGTCGTTATGGAGATTGAAGAAGAAGGAGAGACGTGGCGCGAAGTCGTCAACATTGAGACCACGATCCACCGCCGCTTGCACGTAGCCAATACCATCAGCCAACGTAAACGCCAGTTCTTGCACGGCAGTCGATCCGGCTTCACGAATGTGGTAGCCGGAGATCGATACGGCATGCCAGCGTGGCGCGCTCTTCGAGCAGAACTCGATCATATCAGTGACGATGCGCACGGCAGGTTCCGGCGGGCAGATCCACTCTTTTTGTGCGATGTACTCCTTGAGCATATCGTTCTGAATCGTGCCGCCGACTTTCTCTAGGGGAATACCGCGCTTCTGCGCCATAGCAAAATACATCGCTAAGACGATGCTCGCCGTGCAGTTGACGGTCATCGACGTGGTAACTTTGTCGAGCGGAATATCGGCAAACAACCGCTCCATATCTTCCAGTGTCGAGACCGACACGCCTTCACGACCGACTTCACCAAGCGAACGCGCGTGATCGGCGTCATAACCCATCAGCACCGGCATGTCGAAAGCAGTCGATAGCCCTGTTTGCCCTTCAGCAAGGAGGAACTTAAAGCGCTGGTTGGTATCCTCAGGCGAGCCAAAACCAGCGAACTGCCGCATGGTCCAGAACTTGCCGCGGTACATACTCGGATAGACACCACGAGTATACGGGTAGTCACCCGGCATACCGACCTCGCGGCCATCATCGCGACCACTCTGATCATCCGGCGTATAGAGCGGTTCGATTTCCATGTCAGAAATCGTTGAGTAGCGCGGCATGCGCTCTTCATTCTTCGGATACTTTTTCGCTAACCATTCCTGCTTATTCATGTATTCCTCCTCAAAAGGATGCGCCCTAGATTTTGCTTATTCCGAGGCTACTTGTCCACTGCCTCTGGGATTTTTTAGTCTACACGGTCAGGGCCAGGGGAGGAAACAGGTTGAGGATTTCCGCACAGTCGCGAATCATGTAGATTGACAGCCGTGAAATTCACCCACAAGAAACGGACACGTTAGACGTTGAGTTTCGTACTGCTGAAGTGACCTAACAATTCGTTTCGACTCTCTGTAGTACAGGAGTTAGGCTTCAACCTCGCCCGCCCAGGGAGCCACTATGGAAATAGTCATTTTCATAATCTGCGTACTCGCTTGGCTCTTCTTCCCTCGATCGCCAAGCTCTGATGATCCCAAGCCCATGTCCGAGGATCTCCCGCTCTTGTCCAATGATAAACTGCTCTTGGCTATCGCCGATGAAGCCGACGAGCTGGAAAAGCTGGGGACCCTTCCGACTGAACTTCAGCATTCTCCATCCATCGCTGACCTTGTGCGGAAACGAAAGGACAACATGGACCGGCTTTGCCTGGAGGTGCTCTCCAGAGGCTCTGTTCATAAGCAAGAAAAATTCCGCACGACCATCTCGGCGCCCCATGTCTTTTCTGCTGCAGTCCAATATGCCAAAGAACTTGAGGAAAGCGGCGTGAGCAAGCAAGACGCTGCGGTCCGCGCTGTACAAGAAAAACTCTTCATCGCTAATGGCGTTCAGTACCTGACTCGGTGGGACATACCGGGCCCCGCAAACGCGACGCCACATCCCAGGCCTTCTCGGCAGGCTGTTGAGGGTCTGTATCGGACCCTAGTGAGGCGGCAGAAAGACGTCTTTGCGCCAACGTCAAGCGAAACTGTCGATCAGGAGTCATCGTCGGAATGGGCCCCGGTCGTTTTCATCCTATTCGTTGCCACCATCGCACTCCTATGTATTGCTAGCGGTCTCTACAGCGCGGTGACTACCGTTCTGTTCCTCCAGCGTGCAGTTGAAGTGCCAGGCAGGGTAACCGAAGTTCGTGAATATTTTAAAAATGGCCACAGGATATCCTATGTGGTCGAGTATGTTGATTTATCCGGCCAGACACGTACTTGGCGTGAAGACGTTTTACATGAGATAAGCGCCAAACCTGCCTTTACTAAATATCAGAGAGTCCGTGTCCTCTATGACCCTAGCGCTCCTGAGTCCCCTCCCCATGCAAGGATTCGAACTTTTGGGAATCTGTGGGGGGTCTCATTGTTTCTCGTGTTCTTCGGTAGCGGGTGGATGGCCCTGCTTATGCCTCTCGTGCGTGCCAGCGGCTGGCCGCTAAGGAGCCAGCAAGGTCCACCTCCTGCATCAAGCAGATAACTGCTGGCAGGCTTCGCCTGCCGTAGAAGTGAAAAGAGCCGGCCTTACGTTACTCCATCATCAGCAGTGTTGTCACTTAGGGTTATGTATACCGTTGAGAACTAGAGGATGAGGCAGGGTGACTCGGGTTATCCGTTTGGCGTATTGATGTGGTTTGTCTTCGTTCGCAGGAAAGTCACTTTCAGTTTTACGATCGGCCTCCCTAAAAAACCGGTCAAAGAGACTCTACCGATGATCCCCCTGCATGAGTAGCAGGGGGATCATCGGTGAACGCAACGCCGCCCTCAAGAGATTCAACTGAGGTTTATACCATACAACTGCGCGGCATTCTTGGCGACGATTTTCTCGCGATCTGCCGGCGCAAGATTCTGAAATGACTCGGTGATAAACTCTTTCGAGCGTGGCCAGGGCGAATCGGTGTGGGGATAGTCCGATGACCACATAATGTGATCAACCCCAAAGGTGTCAGCCGTGAATGGCGCATTCACGGTCTCAAACTGGAACGTCGCCCAGACGTTGCGCTTCATGTACTCACTCGGCAGCATCGGCAGCGTCAATCCTTCGATGTGACGTAAACGATCATAGGCGTGGTCGATACGATACAAGAAGTGAGGAATCCAGGAGACGTCGTTCTCAGCCGAAACGATCTTCAGCCGTGGAAATCGTTCAAACACACCGCTCGTGACCATGTCAGCAAACGTCAGTTGAATCGCTTGCGGCAGCGCCATGTAGCCGAAGAGGACTTTACGACGACTGAAGCGATTGCCCGCACGCCCAGTGAGGATATGCAGCGACAAAGGCATATTGAGATCTTGCGCGGCTGCCCAGAAGGGATCGTATTCTGGTGAGCTATACGGTTTGTCTTCAGGTGGTGCGCCCCAGATCAATGCGCCACGTAAGCCTTTTTTGGCAATGCGTTGCAACTCGGCGACGCCAGCAGGAATATCTTCGAGCGTAATCGCGCCTAAGCCGATCAAGCGCTTCGGGTCGTAACTGCAATAGTCAGCTGCCCAATCATTAAATGCACGAAAACATGAGGATCGTAGTTCTGCATCATCAAGACCAAAGAGCAACATTCCCATCGAGGTATAGAGCGCCTCTGCGCTCACACCGTCACGGTCTTGCTCCTTGAGACGTTCAGCCGGATCCCAGACACTCTTCGGGGCAACATCAAACCCGCGCCTCAAATGTTCCGGCAGTTCTTCCGCGCTTTTCCCCGAGCCGAAGAAGCCAGCCACTTGGACCGGTTGCAGGTTCTCACACATGAACCATTCACCGGGTCTGTCCTTGTATCCCTTTTGTACATGCGGTGCACGATCACGAAAACGGGTGTCGACGCGCTCGGCCCACATGGTAGGTGGTTCAACAAAATGTGAATCCGCTGAGATGATCCGTAGCTCTGCCATACAATAGTCCTCCTTTCGACAGAGAAAATAGTTGGTTGTCGGTTCTCTCCAGCAGCCACCAATCCCCGCGGTCACAGTAGCGCGTCGCGTTTCCTGGTACAAGAGAAATAGCAGGGTGTAGGCTACAGGATGTAGGGAAGAGGTGCAGCACGAAATCGGACCACGGAACACTCGTACAGTTGGGGGAGCGTGTGCTGTGCGCACAACGCGCTCGCCTGTTTGAATTCCCGTGCCATGGCGCACGCTACAGTCTCTCCGGGGACAACCCCTCATAAGGGTAGGTTCTTCATCCACGTCACAATTGGTGGAGGTTTCCCATCATGAGGATACGCTAGTTCGTCATGCCCGCGCAGGCGGGCATCCAGGCGTTGCCACTACGATCGACAGCCATTTTCCTGGATTCCCGCTTTCGCGGGAATGACGCCTCAGGTTATCTCACGGGAAAAACCTACCCCTAAAAGGGGGACAACCCGAGGTGTACCAATCTCGCGTGGTTTGATTTACAGTCCCGCTTTCGCAGGACTGACCTCTCTGAAGTCGTCAAACAACGAATACGCCACCGGCGTGACGATGAGCGTCAGCAACAAGGAGAGCGACTGTCCACCAATGACCACAACTGCAATCGCGCTTCGCTCTTCGGCTCCGGGGCCAGCCCCCAATGCCAACGGCAACATACCTGCCACAAGCGTCAGCGTCGCCATGAGGATCGGTCGCAAGCGGTCGCGGTTTGCCTGCAGGATCGCAGCCATCCGTTCCATCCCGCCCGCTCGCAACGTATTGGTGTGATCGATCTGCAAGATGGCATTCTTCTTCACCACACCGAACAGCACGAGTAACCCAAGAGCGGAATACAAGTTCAACGTATTTCCAGTCATCCATAAGGATAACAAGGCAAATGGCACCGACAATGGCAGCGACAACAGAATCGTCAGTGGATGCACCAGGCTCTCAAACTGTGATGCAAGGATCATGTACATGAAGATCACTGACAACAAAAATGCCCAGAGGAACTCACGAAAAGTGCGCTCTAACTCCCGGCCACGCCCAGAGATGGTCGTCGTGTACGCTGGTGGCAGGTTGAGCTCTGTCGTCGCGGTGCGAAGTGCATCAATACGGTCAGCGAGCGCATACCCTGGACCAACCGACGCGCGTAGACTCACCATCCGTTGCCGATCGAGTCGATCGATGCGGGACGCGCTTGGCGTCGACTCCATCGCCACTAAGTTGTCGAGACGAATCAACGCGCCGGTCTGACTTGGCACGTACAGTTGTGAAATCGAGGTTGGCGTATTGCGGTCACCGTCTCTAAGCCGCAACTGTACATCATAGTCTTCATTCAACGACACATCACGAAACCGCGATACTTCGTCATCACCACCAACCAACAAACGTAAGGCCGTGGCAATGTCCGCGGTTTGCACCGCAAGTCTCGCCGCCCGGTCACGATCGATGGCAACCCGTAACTCCGGTTTATCGAGCTTCAGGGTAGTATCCATATCAACGATGCCACCAAGCGTTTGTGCTCGTTGTTGCAATTGCGCCGCATACGCCGCCAGCCCTTGCAAATCGGGTCCACGAATAACGAAATCTAACTCCCAGTTGCCACTCCCGAGATTGAACGAGGGCGCGTTACGAACATGGGTGTGCACATCGGCGTAACGTTTAAGACGGCGACGGACTTCTTGCATCACCTCACGCTGGCTGTAGTTCCCACGAAACGCCGCGAACGGGTCAAGCTGCCACAACCCTTGCAAAACCCGCGACACCGAGAAGGTACGCTCCGCATGCGGGGCAATGCGAACATACACCCGCCCCTGATTGATCGAGGCCATGAAATTGCCACCGACTGAAGAAAGCACCAGGCGCACGCCCGGAATCTGCTCCAGGTCCGCCTCAATCGCGCGCATGACATTGTCCATCGCAACCAGACTGACCCGCTCTGGAGCAATCACGACAATATCGAACTCTGCTTCATCAACATTGCTCGGGATATACTCCTGCCGTACCGCGTTATATAGCGGATAGGTCGAAGCCACGACCGCAAGCGCCACCACTGCAACAGCAAAACGATGACGGAGCGCACGCGCCAACAACCACATGTAGCCACGATCAATCCAACCATAGAAACCACTGCGCGATTGCGCCGATGTCTGCCCACTCACAGGTAATGTTCGTAACAGATGTGCACTCATTACCGGAGTCAATGAAAACGACACCAGCAAGCTCACGAGTACGGCCACAGCGGCAGTAATACCAAACTGAAACAAGAAGCGACCAGACACGCTCGACATGAAAGAGACCGGAACAAAGATCACGACCAGGCTCAGTGTCGTCGCTGTCACCGCCAGACCGATCTCGGCAGTCGCAGCCCGAGCCGCTGCAAGCGGTGCCATCCCCTTTTCTTCAATGAAGCGAAAAATGTTCTCTAAAACCACGATCGCATCGTCGATAACGATCCCCACCATCAGTACCAAGGCAAGCATGGTGACGCTGTTCAGAGTAAAGTCGAGCGCCCACATCATGCCAAAAGTAGAAATGACCGACGCCGGAATCGCGACGCCGGCAATCACTGTCGCGCGCCAGTTGCGCATGAAAGCTAACACCACCAAGCATGCCAAAATACTCCCTAACACCAAGTGCAGATCGATTTCACGCAAAGCCGCATAGATGTACCGAGATTGATCACGAATCACTTCGAGTTTGACATCTGCCGGTAACTGTTCGATGACATGATCGAGGTGCGCTTTCACCGCTTCGATGACGGCGATGCTATTGGCCCCGGATTGGCGACGTACTTCCAGCGTGACAGCAGGCACGCTGTTCAAGCGCGCCATCGAACGTTGCTCTTTGGCGGTATCTTCAGCCCAACCAACATCCCGCACCCGTACTGGAGCGCCATTCCTAGAGACGATCACCAATTCATTGAACGCCCGCGCATCGATGAGTCGTCCCATCGTCCGCAGCACTTGTTCTTGCTGACCGGTCGTCACGTTGCCGCCGGGAACATCAGCGTTTTGCCGTACAAGCGCATCACGGACAGTGGTGACCGGTAAGCGATATGCCGCAAGTCGATTGGCATCAAGCCAGATATTGATGGCGCGCTCCAGACCACCAACGATCCGCACTTCCCCAACGCCGATGGAACGCTCAATTTGGACTTTGACAATCTTGTCGGCGAGTTCGGTGAGCTCAACCAGTGAGCGGTCACCAGAAAGCGCGAGCGTGAGCACTGGCGTTAGGTCATTATCGGATTTGGAAATGACCGGTGGGTCGGTATCATCAGGAAGATCGCGCAGGACTGTCGCCACTCGATCACGCACATCTTGTGCGGCCACATCGATATCGCGGTCGAGTGAGAAGGTCACCGTCACAACCGACGCGCCAGGTCCTGATACCGAACGCAGTTCATCAATCCCTTCAATCGTGTTGACTGCTTGCTCAATGCGTTGAGAAATTTCGGTTTCTACTTCTTCTGGCGAAGCGCCGGGTAACATCGTTCGGATGTTCACGGTTGGTAGGTCAACCGAGGGAAAGCGATCGACGCCGAGACGCAGGTAACTTGCAATACCGATGACAACGAGGGCGAGAATGAGCATCGCCGCAAAAACCGGACGACGGATACAGATTTCGGTAAGGGTTTGCATGCTTTTCTACTGTAGCGCAGTAACAGCTTGTCCCGTGCGTAGATTCCCAGGCGTAACCACGATCACATCGCCAACCTTCACACCATCAGTGACTTCGACCCACGACTCCGTATGGGTGCCGGTCACGATCGATTTCTCAATCGCTCTTCCATCCTGCACGAGCCACACTTTTTCTAGACCAGCAAACGTCACAATCGCTTGTGGTGGAACAGAGAGGATCGGAACTGCTTCTGTCGTCACAATAGCAACTCGCGCAAATGCTCCTGGCCGCAACGTGCCAGGGTTACGAACATCGGCTTCGACCAGAAGAATGCGAGTCTGCTCATTGATCACCGGCCCCATGCGCGTCACAACGCCGGTATACGGAGTTGGATCGCCCTCGATCATCACACGAATTTTCTGCCCTGCTTGCACCTGAGCCGCAGCCCGCTCCGGCACCTCGGCTCGCAACCGTAAGGGATTCATACGCACCAGAGTCACAACCGGTGCACTGGCAGCAACATATTCACCGATACTCGCGTGCCGCGTTTGGATGTTGCCGTCGAACGGCGCACGAATCACCGTATCAGCCAGCCGTTGTCTGGCAATTTCCAGTTCAGCACGGCGCTGCATGAGAATCGCTTGGCGGTTATGAATTTCATCTTTCGCGTCTTGTAGACGACCAAGAGCAACATTGTATGCCGCCTCAGCCGAGTCGAAGTCAGCTCTGGCAATCAACCCTTTCTCGACCAACGTAGCGAGTCGTTCACGCTTTTGCCGGGCATCAGCTAGCAAGGCTTGTGCTTGTCGCACGATTGCGGTGCGTTCGGAATCGACATCATCATTTGTCCCTTGCGGCGGTAGCCCCAAGCGCACTCGCGCTTGCGCCAGTGCGGCTTCGGCTTGTTGCACTTGCAGTTGGTAATCTCGTGGTTCGATTTGCGCGAGTATCTGTCCCTGCTCCACGAGGCTGCCAAAATCGACCGTCAAGCGCGCAATCCGCCCTGGAATCTTGGTACTCAGCGTTGCCTGGTCATACGCGGCGAGCGAGCCGAGCACGTCGACAGTTCGCTCCACCATTCGTCTCTCGACAGCCACAGTTTTTACCTGCTTGGCTGGAGCGCTCTCAGAAGTCTGGCGGGCAGCGGCTGGATCGTTACTGGTGCAGGCTGAAACGGCAGTACACAACACCGCCCCTATGAGCCACGTAGCGTACGTTCGCTTTTGTTGATGGAACCAGCGAAAGGTGTTCACATGCAGAGGTCTACCATTTTGCCATTGCATTCGTAGGGACATCCGTCTCCATCGCGCCGAGTGTGGTATTATAGGCGCTGAGTTACGCTCAGAGCAAAGGGGGATCACATCAGAGGCCGAGAGAAAGAGGAAGTCGAAGGGCGGCATATTTCGGGGTTGCGCACGCTTCGACTTCGTCCTGCGGACTACGCTCAGCATGAGCGGGGTTAGTCGCTGATGTATCAATGTCGCGTGGATCGATTGAGCCGCGAATACCTATCCTCACTGGGTCTGGAGCCGGGGGTTTCCCTCTGGTAGATAGTCAACTCTTATCTGTACACAAGGAGATGCTGCATGTCGAATCAAAAGATCGGACCTGCCGTTGATGCCGATGGCCACATTCTCGAACCCCCTGACCTGTGGCTCAAGTATATTGACCCAACGTATCGAGATCGCGCCATTCGTATCGACCGTGATGAAAAAGGCTGGGAAGTGCTCATGTTGGACAACAAGCCCGCTGAAGTTGTCCGCGGTACGCTGGGCGCACTCGGTGGAGTTGGCATGAATGCCGAGGAGTTGCTGACCCCTGGGAAGCGCACCTACATGGAGGGCTGCCCCCTAGGCAGTTATGACCCCAAAGCACGGCTCAAAGTCATGGATGATGAAGGCATCGACATTGCCATGCTTTATCCCACGATCGGTATTTTCTGGGAAGGCTGGGTGCAAGACCCAAAACTCGCCACTGCATATTCCCGTGCATATAATCGTTGGTTGGTTGATTTCTGTAGTTACGATAAGAAGCGGTTGTTTCCAATTGCACATATCTCACTGCTAGATCCTGAAGGTGCGGTCGAAGAAACCCTTCGCGCCAAGAAGGACGGCTGCGTTGGCGTGTATCTCTCACCAGATATGGTCGCCCGTGGACACAAGCACTTCGATCATCCCGACTTCGAGCGCTTCTGGAGAACCGTGCAAGATCTGCAAATGCCCGTCGGCTTTCATGTGGTTGTTCGCGATCAACCGTCCTTCAACGAATGGATTCGGCAGGATGCCGACTTTGGGTTGTTCAACTTCACGTTCCTCGCTATCGACGTCATGGCAGGCTTCACCCAAATGATGTCACTTGCCATGTTCGAGAAATATCCACGTATGAAGTGTACGGTACTGGAATCTGGGGCAAACTGGATTTCCGCCTGGCTCGATCGTATGGATCACAAGTACATTCCGATGCGGAGTCGTTCCACACTGAAGCTAAAACCGAGCGAATACTTCTATCGTCAATGTGTCGTGTCCGCAGATCCCGACGAGACCATGACCGCCGAAGTGGTAAAGCATGTTGGCCCAGATTACTTCGTCTGGGCGTCCGATTATCCGCACATTGATTCGTCATTTGGCGTCGCCAGAGAAATCAGAGAGCGGATCGAGCCGCTCCCCGCTGACGCACAGCGTAAGGTGTTAGGCGGCAACGCGATTCGGTTCTACAATCTGCCGGTCGGGCAGTAAATGAGACGCTACAGGCTGCGAAATACACACTGTGTAGCATTTGCCAACATGGGGCTAGAGGCTAGTAGATAGTCCAGAAAGTTTTGATGGATAACTCAAGGGACGTCATTCCCGCGAATGCGGGAATCCAGGAGGCTGAACTACAGGCCACTGCTGAATTTCCCTGGCTGCCCGCCTGCGCGGGCATGACGAAACCCTATCCCTCAAAATTAAGTGGACTGACTATTAGGGACTTGGGGCTTGTAAGAATAAAACTAGCCCCTAGCCCCTAGCCCCCAGCCCCTAGTCCCATTTTTACGCATCCGAGGGTCCCATGCCCCATGAAACCCTACTAAAATTCAGTTACCCCAACACATTGTTACGCGAGTACCGGCATTGGGCAGTGCTATTACGCCCGAAGCAAGTCACAGTCGGAAGTCTGGTGTTGGTCTGTACAGAAGATGCACGCAGTTTTCCCGATATCTCAGCAGGTGCCTTTGCCGAGATGCAAACGGTCACGCGAGACATCGAAACAACGCTGAAGCAGCTTCTCGCTTTCGACAAGATCAATTACATCTGCCTGATGATGGTTGATCCACAGGTGCATTTCCACGTGCTTCCACGCTATGCCAAACCAGTGGCTATTAGCGGCAAAGATTATGCGGACCCCTTCTGGCCTGGACCACCTGATGTCACGAAAGCGCTCGACCTCAATGATGAACAATTTGCCGGCCTGCTGACGTTACTCAAATCCCGCTGGCCACGCTAACCTCCTCTCACCTACACAAAACTGGTAGTTCTTTCTATGAGTGCTTCAACGACAAACGAACCATTCTTTGCATTACTCGGCCTACAACCAGAAGATGCGACAACGGATTTCGGTCGCATGCGTTTACCGTTCAAGGCGGACTTGCAGCAAGCGCGCGGGCTCGTGCACGGTGGAGCAATCGCTGCTCAGGGCTGGAGTAGATTTGTGTACTCACAAGCCGGATATAGACGTGCAGTCCGACCACTATTACCCATTGCATCAAACACCCTTGCACCACCGGGGACGTCCATATAGGGGTCGTTAGGCTCCTTATATGAGGCAAACAGCACTTCAATAAGAGGACACTGAATTATCATATTGTGAGGAAGGGGGGGGGGTTATGGTTCACGTGCGCAGTACATCCGCAGGTATTCTGGCGATGGTTCTCTACATGTTCACTGGTTCTCTCGCTTCAGCCAACATTATCAGCACCTTCGACACAAATCTCGAAGGCTGGACGGCCACTGGAGGGGCTCTGTCCCATGTCACAACCGGTGGGAACCCGGACGGCTTTCTTCAGCTAACTGACACTGTAACGGATTGGATGACCGTCTATGCCCCGTCGTCCTTTCAGGGTGACCTCTCCTCTTTCTTGGGAGGCACGCTCTCATTTGATGCCAGGAATCTGAATGGTGTTGCAGCAGACTTGTTTGATGTGCCGCTCTTTGGGACGGTCACCATCTCTGGCCTTGGGGGTAGTGCTTCGCGCGTGCTGGGGGGAACAGGAACACCTCCGCTGGATGGATTGTGGCACACCTATTCCGCCACCCTGGACCCGAGCCTCTGGACAGGAAACCTCGTTGGGGCACTCAGCACCGTTACACAGATCAGCGTAGTGCTTGAGTCAAATCAGGCAATTTTCGAGTCGAACGGATTCGACAATATAGCGATTCGGTCAGTGCCGGAGCCGTCCTCTGTTACTCTGCTCGGTCTCGGTTTGGCCGGTCTATATGGCATCGCCTGGTGGCACAGATCAAGGGATAGGGGAGCTGGAGATATCTCTTAACAAACGCCGTGCTCGTGACCGCCGCCCAGTTGTGGATCGGAATGAAGCCGAAAGGATACGGCGGGCATTAGGCGTGTCGGCAAGGCTGCAGCGACAGCGTACTAACACCGTTGAGACCTTGCAGCCCCTGGAGAATAGGACATGTCGATCAAACAACGCATTGCCCGTTCAGTTCTTTTGTCTGTGTTGGTGAATCCTGCTCACACTCCTGAAGCAACGCCACGTCCCACGCTCAAACTGGCCGCCTAGTCCCGTGTCTCGCACGTTCACGAGCGGTGAAATCGTAGGGCGTGTGGCACGCGCCAGTCAGTTGGCGCGCTGCGCACGCCCTACAACTGCTCACGAAGTTATGAGACACGGTACTAATTCTTTTTGCGGGTCCACTTAGATTTTCTGCTGCGATTCCGACCGCGTTGCTGTACTCGCCAGCTGCCACGGCGCATGCCAACGAAATCGATAAAGCCACGTTCAACGTCGACCTCGACAAGCTGTACGCGGACACGGTCACCAACATCGAACCTAGCATATCCTTGCACCACCCGTCCCTCTACGGGTGGATTGAACACCCGCACCCACGTCCCTTTATCCGAGGCCCCAGTCACGACACCATCAAAGCGTTGGCCAATACTCGATTCTAACAACAGTGCTGCCGCAGACTTCCGCACCTGCCGTTCAATCTTATTGGCGTCGTCTTCTTGCTCAGTACAATGCTTGGCCAGTTCGTGCAGTTCATCAACACTGTACGGACACGCTTGCCCGGCAATCGCCGCTTTCAGTAATCGTTGGGTAATCAGATCAGGATAACGTCGATTAGGGGCGGTCGAATGGGCATAATCGCGAACGGCAAGACCAAAATGGCCGACGGGTTCGTCCCCAGGCAACTCCACAGCGTACTCTCCTGAACCCATGAGCTTCACCACAGACAGTGACAGATCGGGAAAGCGGAGAGGATCAACTTCTTGTCGTCGTTCTAAAAACGCCTCAAGTGCAGCACTATCGGGTCGTTGCGGCAGTTTCTCTCCTAGTTCCTCGGCAATGGCAACGATCCGCTCCCACCGCTGGGGCGCTTGGAGCACGCGACGAAAGGTGGGAAAGTTCTTGCTAGCCAGATAGCGTGTCGTCACCCCATTGGCAGTCACCATGAAGTTCTCAATCAGTGCTTTCGCCCGATTACGTTTTTCTGCTGCGAGCTGACTCAACTCATCATTATGAAAAATCGGCCGTGCCTCGATCGTTTCAAGATTCAGCGCTCCCTGCTGGTACCGTAAGTGCTGCAGCTGACGCGCGGTCTGTTCTTGGACACGAATTTGTTCTGCCAGGCCGGGAACGTCGGCTATCCGTTCAGGCAGAGGACCCTCATCGTCCAACCACGCGGCGACGCTATTATACGCCAGCTTCGCATGATTATGGACCAGCGCCCGATAGACAGTCGAGGCGTTCAGGTCACCACTTGCAGCAATGTCCATCTCGACCACTATAGCAAGGCGATCAACAGCAGGATTCAGTGACGTCAGATCAGTGGACAACTTCTCCGGCAGCATGGGGAAGATTTGCGCTGGGGTGTAGACCGAGGTCGTATTCTGGCGTGCGTGAACATCAACGGCAGTGCCTTTCATCACCAATGCATCAACATCAGCAATGGCGACGAGTATCTTGACCGCACCATCCGGTAGCAGTTCCGCTACAGAGAGTTGATCAAGATCACGAGAGTCATCGTTGTCGATCGAACACCATAGGAAAGAACGAAGATCACGAATGGCACCATCAGCCGCCGTAGCTGCATGCGACAACTGTCCAGTTTCCGCCTGTACGTCATCGGAAAACTCGGGAAAAAAGCCGCGCTCGAGCATGGCACGGCGGGCAATGGCTTGTAAGCGCAATCGGTGTGACGGCGGGGACTGGGGCATAGACACATCCTCTTGCCCTGTCCTTTATCGCACCTAGGCCAAGAGAACAAAGGCCCTCATCAGTGTCACACTACTTGCTCTCCGCTGGTCGCGTATTGCTGTACCAGCGCTTTGAGATTCACCCCAAGCTGCTCCAGGTTTCGTACCGCACTTTCAATTTGCTTCATCCCCTCAGCATTCCGCAGACTCGCCTTTTTGACGCTGTCCATCGCATGCGCTACCTGGTCCATGCCGACGAGTTGTTGCTGACTTGAGGTTGCGATCTGCATAACAAGCTGTGCTGAGTCGGTGATACTTTGTGACAGCGCATGAATGGACTCATTCGCTTCAATTGATTGCTGAACCCCGGCTTCCACGGCCTTGGTCCCTTGTTCGGTCACCAGCACGGCAACGTTCGCGGCCTTCTGAATATCAGAGAGGATGGCCCGCACCTGGATGGTGGCTTGTTTCGACTGCTGCGCTAGCGAACGAATTTCGCGTGCGAGAACAGCAAAGCCTTTCCCCTGTTCTCCTGCTTTCGCGGCTTCGATCGCGGCATTGACTGCCAACAAGTTCGACTGTTCAGCGAGGTCACTGACTGACGACATGATGTCACTAATAGTCTGACTCTGTTCTCCGAGCTTCACCACACTTTGCGCAATCGACTCCATTTGTTCGCGTGCGCGCGACAGGCCAGCGATGGCTCGTTCGACGGCTTGTTCACCTGCACGCGTCACCTCAGCAGTCTGCTGAGCAGTGGAAGAAACGTCTTTGGCTTTGGTCCCCGCCACATAGGCAGTTTGCTTCACTTCCTCTACCGTCATGGCCGTTTGCGACACGGCGGATGCAGTTTCGTTCGTGCTGGCCAACAGCAGGAGCAACGACTGGGTCATTTCCGTCGTCGCCTTCGTCAACACCTCCACACTCTCTTTGAGGTGCTCCTCGACGACTTTGCGTTCGTGAACATCACGAATCGCCCCCGACATCCGTAGCGCTTTCCCGCCATCATCCCACAATGCCTGGCCACGGGCCTGAAACCAGCGAAATTCCCCGCTCTTGGTACGCAACCGGTATTCTGTATCAAAAGGAATGCGCTGCTCTAGGTGTGTCTTAATCGCTCCAAACAAGCGCTTGTGATCATTCGGGTGGACTAGTGCTTCATAGGCAGCAAACGAGTCTTCCAGTTCTGTGTCAGTATAGCCAAGGAGTTCTTTGAATCGTGACGACAGAAAGATCTCGTTCGTGCCCGTATCCCAATCCCACACACCATCGTTCGTGCCCCGTACGGCCAGAGCGAAACGTTCTTCACTTTTGCGCACGGCTTCTTCGGTAGTGACGCGATCGGTGACATCTTGGCCAAACGAGAGAAGCGAAGTAGGGTTTCCTGCCTCGTTAAACTGCACCGACGTATACCAATCGCACATGATGATGTTGCCACTCTTGGTATAGACGCGCGACCGTCGAACGTACCTTGGAGCCCGACCGTCAAGCAACTGTTGTCGTACCTCTGAGGACTCTTCTTCGTCCTCTTCAACAACAAAACGCCACTCGGTGGGATGTTTGCCAAGGATCTCTTCTGCTTTCCAGCCGAAAACGGCCTCTGCTTGCGGTGACCACCGACGCAAGCAAAATTGCATATCCCATTCCATCACCGCAAAGGGCGCGTTATCAATATGAAAAGCTAACTGCTGGTGAGCGCGATTCATGTCATCAAGTGCTTGCTTGTATGCGTCGATGTCCGTATGAGACCCTGCCATACGAAAGGTCTGACCGTTTGCATCCCACTGCGCCTGCCCACGATCGAGAATCCACTTATACGACCCATCTTTACAGCGCATGCGAAACTCAACGGTGTACACCGACGTCTTGCGAGCAAAATGATCCTCAATCGCCTGGTTGGCACGTGGAAGGTCGTCTGGATGGACCAGAGCTGACCACTCAGCCAGCTCGTTGCGGATTGCATGATCGGCATAGCCGAGCATCGCTTTCCAGCGTGGGGAGAAGAACACCGTGTTTTCCTTGACATTCCAGTCCCATATCCCGTCATTTATCCCTTGCAACAACAACGAGTGATTCTCTTCCTTCTGCTACAGGCACTCTCGGACGGTGAGCAATCGTCGGTATGTTTGCGCGAGAAAAATAGCAACCGTGGCAGCGCCAATCGCTGCACCAAAACAGACCCACAGGAGTGTGTTTGGCGTGCGCGGATCGCTGCTGACGCTATTCGCTTCGCTCGTTCCACAGATCCCCACAAGCAAAAGGAACAGAAACTTACCCGCCAACACACACTTATCCACACGCTCGACCATGCGTTCTCTCTTTCCTACTGCATGAGTTGTAGAGGTGACGACCCCACGAACGACGCGAACGCAACGGAGTATCTCCGTTGCCTGTTCAGCGTTGCTCAGGAGAGAGATCGGACGTTAGGCGGTGGCAGGAAACAACTTACCGCAATAGTGATTGACCGGAGTGGAGAGCCTCTGCACAAGAGCAGGGATGAGAGACGAGACCATTGTGTGCTGGCTTCGGTCTAAGTATCGAAGTCTGGTCGAAGAGCTGGATGAACGCGGGCGAC
>VGTJ01000059.1 GCA_016874775.1 Deltaproteobacteria bacterium | reverse complement strand
CGGCGCGAGCTGGACGCGGCCCAGCGCTCTCAGCACGACGCGTTGCAGTTGTTTCGCGAGGTCGGCGATGTCCGGGGCCAAGCCTTTGCCGTGAGTGAGCTGGGGACTATTGCGCGGGTGCGGGGCGAGCTGGACGCGGCCCAGCGCTCTCAGCACGACGCGTTGCAGTTGTTTCGCGAGGTCGGCGATGTCCAGTGCCAAGCCTTTGCCGTGAGTGAGCTGGGGACTATTGCGCGGGTGCGGGGCGAGCTGGGCGCGGCCCAGCGCTCTCAGCACGACGCGTTGCAGTTGTTTCGCGAGGTCGGCAGTGTCCGGGGCCAAGCCGATGCCATGAGCGCGTTGGGGAGCATTGCGCGGGTGCGGGGCGAGCTGGACGCGGCCCAGCGCTATCAGCGCGACGCGTTGCAGTTGTATCGCGAGGTCGGTGATCGCCTGGGCCAAGCCTATGCCTTGACTGAGCTGGGGAGCATTGCGCAGGTGCGGGGCGAGCTGGACGCGGCCCAGCGCTATCAGCACGACGCGTTGCAGTTGTATCGCGAGGTCGGCAGTGTCCAGGGCCAAGCCGATGCCATGAGCGCGTTGGGGAGCATTGCGCGGGTGCGGGGCGAGCTGGACGCGGCCCAGCGCTATCAGCACGACGCGTTGCAGTTGTTTCGCGAGGTCGGCAGTGTCCAGGGCCAGGCGAATGTGTTCACGGAGCTGAGTAAGCTCGCACAAATGCAGAAAGAGACGAAACAGGCAGAGGCTTATGCCCAAGAGGCGTTACAGTTATTTCGCGAACTCAAAGTACCAGAAGGCCAAGCGGAAGCGTTACGCGAACTCGGCGCGATAGCCGAACAGACGGGGGACTTGGTATTGGCCGCGAGCTACCTGCAAGAAGCGTTAGCGCTGTTACAAGCGATCGGGGCAAAACTAGACGTGACGAAGACCGAGGAGTTGCTCAAGCGGGTCCGAGCGCAACAGGCAGCGGCATAGGCAATTAAGAAGGACGAGAAACTGAATCGGAGAAACGGGGAAACGGAGAATCGGTGAAGCAGAAGGGTGGAGCGGTCTCCGGTTCTCCCATTCTCCGTGTCTCCGTTTCTTTTCCCAGAGGTTACGCCGCGCGCCCGTGCCGCAACAGCTTGCCCGTTGTCGCGCCAGTGCACTTGCCGTCCTCAAAGGTCACGCCACCGTTGACCATGATGTAGCGATAGCCTTCGGGCTTGACCACACGACGCCATTCATTGGCAGGCAGGTCATGGAGCACCTCCCAGGGTCCTGATTTCAGATTCGCCAAATCATATACCACGATGTCCGCCGCCAAGCCTTCACGGAGCACTCCACGATCCTTGAAGCCAGCCGACCACGCGGGCAACGCACTGAGTCGGAAATGCGCTTCTTCTAACGAGATCATGTTGGCATCACGCACCATCCAGGTGAGCAATTCCGTCGGATAGGCACCAGCAACGATGAACTTCAGATGCGCGCCACCATCAGACACGCCTGGCACGGTGTACGGTGAGTTCAGCACTTCGCGAGTGTAGTTCTCATTGCGATTGATAACGTCAGTACGCCACTCGGTCTTCAGTCCGTCCGCCACTGAGATATCGAGCATCGCATCCAGCACGTGCTTGTTCTCGCGCTGGGCGATCTCTTTGATCGTCATGTTCTCATACTTTTTGTACTGCGCACTCTGTGTAGAGATGAGCGTGTAGTTGGGCACTTCACCAAAGATTTCGATCGGTACTGTGCCGGAGTCGTACTCGTCGCGGATGGCTTTCCGGATACCAGGGTTCGCCAGCTTGGCTTTCTTCTCTTCTAACGTGCCCAGGGTCGCATCACGCCAGACTGCGCTGTTGTCGAACAGGTTCCAATCTTCAAAGGTGAATGAGAGGTTCGTCGCCAGCCGCGAGGCGGTCTGGGCAAACACCTGAATGCCTTTTCTATTGGCCTCTTCTACCCACTTGAGTTGCGAGCGGAACATCTCAGGATATTTGTCGTTAATCGCAATGGCGTTGTACAACACTGGTCGGCCACTCTCTTCCGACAAACGGGCATTAAAATCGAAGTCATATTTCGGGCCGCGTTCTGGATTATGAATCGCCGCACTCGCCTGCGTGAGCTGGATACAGCCATCATTGTGCTCACCCAGTGCCCGCGCCATCTGAAGATAGAAATCATCTGGCAGGATATCGGAAATCATCGGCGAACCATCGTAGTCGCGCTGCACAGAAGCAAAGCTGTCTGGGAACAGACGTTGCGCGCCCCACCCTACGGCGCCAGCTTGCATCGCTTCGTGGAACAGTTGAATGGTCTTATGCACTTCCTGTTCATTGGGTAAGCGTTTCTTGGCTTCGGCAAAGCCACCCATAGCATACGCCACCAACGGCGTGACCGGTACAAGCTGTGAGATATTGATCCCTAACGGCATGCGATCGATGTGATTCATCCACTGTGGGAAGGTTTCCCAATCAAACGCCATTGACGCTTGCATGGTCCGGAACGGAATCGCTTCGTTGCGTTCCATCGAACGCATCGCGCGTTCTGCATCTCTCGGGAATACCGGCGCGAAACCAAAGCCGCAGTTGCCATTCGTGACTGAAGTCACGCCGTGCCAGCTGCCCATCGTGCAGTATGGGTCCCAATGTAACTGCGCATCATAGTGACAGTGCAGATCGATGAAGCCGGGTGCGACAACCAATCCAGTCGCATCGATCACTTTTGCCGCATCGCTCGCATTCAAGCGGCCGATCTGCGCGATCTTGCCGTTCTTAATGCCGATGTCCGCTTTGTACCGCGGTACGCGCGTACCGTCGACAATTGTCCCCCCTCTAATAATGGTATCGAACTGTGGCATGTCACCCTCCTTTTCTGAAATGTGGACATTCTTTCGTAATACGTAATGCGTAAAACGTAAAGGGAGACAAGAGGCAGGAGGCGCACAATCAAGAAGGTAGCGATCCTCTTCTATGTCCCGCCCTCTACAGTTTACCTAGTAGATAGTCCAGAAAGTTTTGATGGATAACTCAAGGGACGTCATTCCCGCGAATGCGGGAATCCAGGCGGCTTAACGACAGGCCACTGCTGAATTTCCCTGGATGCCCGCCTGCGCGGGCATGACGAAACCCTATCCCTCAAAATTAAGTGGACTGACTACGAGTCGCACATTTACGCAGCAAATTGCAATGGTAAGGTTTGTACCCCCCGCACGATGATCGAGGCTATCTGCGGTAACGGTTCCCTCGTGGTAAAGGCCGGGCAGTCAAACAGCAGCGACTCGAACGCAATGCGTCCTTCCAACCGCGCTAACGGTGCCCCCAGGCAATAATGGATGCCGTAGCCGAACGCCACGTGATCTTGGGGATTCCGTGCCACATCAAAACGGTCAGGCGCGGGGAACTTCCGCTCATCGCGATTAGCAGACGCCAGTAGCAAAAAGACCGTAGCACCTGCGGGAATCGTCCCGCCTTCGAGTGCGACTTCACGAGTAGTGACGCGTGGCAGCAACTGCACTGGGGATTCATAGCGTAATACTTCTTCCACCAGCGAGGGAATCAGCGATCGATCAGCACGCACTTTGGCAAGCTCAGCCGGGTGGCGCAACAGATTGCGTACCCCATTGCCAATCAAGTTGGTCGTGGTCTCGTTCCCTGCCAAGAGCAACAGAACGGCCAGGCCCAGGATTTCCGCTGACGAGAGCGTGTCGTGCTCCTCTTCCGCTCGCACCAAGGCACTCAGGACATCTTCGCCTGGCTCCTGCCGACGGCGCGCGATCGACTGCTCAAAGTATGCCCGCATCTCCGCCCCGCTCTGGCGTACACGGCTACGTATGGCTTCCTCCGTTGGGCGACTGGTCCCAAGGACAACGTCGTCCGACCAGCGTTTAAACTCGTCAAACCGTTCACTTTCAACGCCAAGCATTTCCGCGATCACTGTGGTCGGAAGCGGGCCGGACAACCCTTGTACGAGATCACCTTCGCTTTGCGTCCGTAATGTGGCGATCAACTGTCGCGCAATCTCATGCACGCGAGGTTCCAGGGCGCGAATGATGCGTGGCAAGAAGCCTTTATTCACCAGTTTACGCAGGCGTGTATGGTCTGGTGGGTTCATGTCAAGAATCCAGGGAATCTCAGGTGTCGGATTCAGATCCCCCAGCGTTTGCCCTGTAAAGCCGGCGGACGAATAGATCTGCGGGTTACGCAGCGCGAAGTCGACATCGGCGTACCGACTCAGCGCCCACGCTTGCATCGGCTCAATCCAGTAGACTGGCGCATGCTCGCGCAGGTACGCATAATATGGATAGGGATTATCCATCACCTCGGGTGCGATAGGATTGTAGTCCATTGACACTTCTCCTTTTCGGGTCACGTTAACGTCCGAGGCGCAGCTGGCGCTCTCGGAGCAGTAAAAACAGGGGTAAGCCCGCGGCAAAGGAAATCAGCCACGAAACGACGATACAAAGCCAGAACTTGCCACTGCCCAAGCGTGGACCGTCGCTGAACAGGAGGACGTTATACGCTGCAAAGGCAATAAGGAGGTCGAACAGTACTGAGGCAGTGACGGCATTCTGCAATGGCACGGTAAAGAAGTCGACCAAGAGGTTTCCACCCGCAGCCAGGTACTGCAGGTTGTAATACATGGGAAGAACGACTCCGAGGACCGCAAGCACTGCGTACGTTATCTCTCGCCCGGTCACGCGACCTCCTTCGTTTGCATCGTGGAAAGGTTGTATACCACAATTATTGCAATGTGCAAGTTTATATTTTTTGCGTTGCGCTGAGCATTGCGAACTCGCGGCATTCCCGCTACAGAGAATGCAATATTGAAGACATCACGAAGTGAGAAGTCAAGGAATCATTTATCGTATGAGAGAGATGAAACGTCCTGAGCAGAACGACCTGGTCGCTGATTTGATGGCCCTTTTTCTACCCCTGCATTATCGCATTGGCATCGGGTTTGAAGAGACACTACGCTGCGGTCAGATCTCGCGCAAGCAAGTCGCGATTCTGTGGCTCATGCGCGCCGAAGGTGGACTGGAAGGCAGTATGCGCCGGAAGGACATCGAACGTCTGCTGGCGTCTTGGTTTGAAACCAGCAGTTCCACGATTACCCGCTCGTTGGCCGCGTTGGCTCGTGCGCCGTTGAAGCTCGTGCGCGTCGTTGGCGACCGTGATTCAGGGCGTGAAAAACGCGTGTCGTTGACGCCGAAAGGGGAGCAGTTTCTGTCGACCATGACCGCACAAGGGCGTGCGTTTTCGCAAAAGCTCCTGGATGGCATGCCACAACCAGAAATTCGTGAGATGGTGCGCTTGATCAAAAAGGCGATCGCCGTCCTTGAACAGAACGGCGAGGCGAAAGGTCCACCACGGGCAAAAGGCCTTGTACCACCATAGAGGTTCCGCAGGATACGCTGGCTGAGGCCGTACGGCAAAGAAGCTCTTTGCTTCACTCTGCTACATGACGTGCACTTCCTCAGTGATGAACGATAGGCACTTGCCGAGATCGGCAAATTTTAGTTCATCAGGGCGAATGATCTCTAAGTAGCGCGGTTCGTTAAAGGCCGTTTCGAGCGCCGCAACACTGTCAAACCACAACTCGGCGATGCCATCGTACTGTCCCGCAGCACCGAGTGGCAGCGCGCCTTTGACGAGATGGCATTGAGTGTACTTGCGCACGTGACGCGTGAATTCTGGCACGCTGGTGACCACTTTGCTGTGATGATTCTTCCAATAGGAATCGAACTCTTCCCACGTGAGTCCAGCTTTTCGTGTGACACAGATAACGATTTTCACCATAGTATTTCCTCCTTCTGGCAGTCTCACTGTATTTCACATGTTTTGTTGCGAGGAAAGTAAATCCCCGCTACAAGAAGGCACTAGTTTGTCTGCGCCCAGAGGAGAAACACATGAGTAACCAACCAGTTTTCATGGCCCGTGACGATCGCTTCCACTTTGCAGAGATGGGTGGCGACTGGTGGGCGACGGAAACTGCGTGGTTTTCGTTTTGTCACCCAGAGCGACGCTTGGGTGGCTGGTTCTATACGATGGCGAGGCCCAACATCGGTACCGTCGCCGGCGGGGCGTGGATCTGGGACGATTCCGCCCATTTGCCGTGGGAGGTGTTGTACTCAGCCAACTATTCGGCGTTACCGTTGCCGCGCGATCAAGACCTCGACAACATCACGCTACCAACCGGCGTTTCGATACGGGTCATCGAGCCCTGCCTGTCGTATGAACTCAGCTACAGCGATAAAGATCGCCTGCAAGCTGCGTTACGCTTCGACGGCGTCATGGCGCCCGAACCCTTAACCAGCACCGGGTCGACCTTCGGCCATGCTTCGCACTTCGATCAAATTGGCCGCGTGCACGGTTCACTCGTGCTGCATGGTGAAACCATTCCTATTGATTGCTTCGCGGTTCGTGATCGCACCTGGGGACGCCGGCCCGAAGATCGACCACGTCAAGCAGCCTATGTTACTGGCGTCGCAGGTGCCAAGCATGGTTTCCTGGCTGTGACAAACGGTGACACCGACCGCAATCCTGTTGCCTACGGCTTTCTCATGCGCGAAGGGCACGTCATACGCCTCACTGAAGGTGAGCGATGGGTCTCACGTGATCCTGCGACTCACTGGATCACACGCATAGAGCTTGCCGCCAGTGACGCCGAAGGACGCAAGATCGTTGCCGTTGGTGAACCAGTGAACCGCATCATTATCAACCGCCATACCTTTATCGACGTGAATAGTCTCGTTCGCTGGAGCATCAACGGCGAGGTCGGGTGGGGTGAAGACCAAGACATGTGGCCCGTGCATCGCTGGTCGCGGATGCGCCGCGGTACCCGTGTTTGAGCCACAGCACAGCGATAAAATCGTTCAACGACTCTCTGTACAGGGCCATTCGATACAGGGTAGACTACAACAAAGAAAGTAAGGAGGACACGATCTATGAGTGGTTACAGCATTATCGACGTCGATACGCATGTCACCGAGTCACCAGACCTGTGGACTAAGCGCGCACCAGCCAGGATGAAGGACATGGTGCCGCGTATCGAGCAAGATAAGGATGGCAAATTGTCCTGGATCGTTGGGGGTACGCCAATGCTCGCAAGTCCTGGGCTGACTGCGACCGCTGGAGTAGGCAATTTCAAGAATCCGCCCAAGAACTATGAAGAAATGCATCCCGGAGCCTACGATGCCAAAGAGCGACTGAAGTACATGGACAAGATGGGCATCTGGGCGATGATCATGTACCCCAATGTTGGTGGCTTTGGCGCACAGGAGTTTTTGAAGCTCAACGATCCTGAATTGATGTTGACGTGCGTGCAGATTTACAACGATTGGCAGACCGAGTGGGCAGCGGCTGACTCGCGTCGTTTGCTGCCGATCACGTCGACACCGTTCTGGGATGTGAACGCTGCCGTGAAGGAAGTACGCCGCTGCGCCGCGATGGGTCACAAGGGCATCCTCTTTACAGGTGAACCACAATTCTGGGGACAGCCACTGTTAGGGGAGCGGCATTGGGATCCGTTGTGGGAAGTTGCCTGTGAACTCGATCTACCCATTAGCTTCCATATCGGCTCGGGCAATATGGAAATGGGCCTCTTGCAGAACAAAATGGCTGCCTACGGAAAGATGGCAGCCTTCACGGAACTGTCGGTGAACATTTTCCTGCGCAATGGTATTCAACTTAATGACCTGATCATGTCGGGCGTGCTCGCTCGTTATCCTAAGATCAAGTTCGTCTCCGTGGAAAGTGGCATTGGCTGGATTCCTTTCGCACTCGAAGCGCTCGATTATCAATTCATGGGCAATAGCGTCACCGAAGAGCGGCCAGAATTCGACATGCTGCCATCGCAGTATTTCGCCCGTAATGTCTACGCGTGTTATTGGTTCGAGCAAACCGCCCCGCGACGACTGATCGACAAAGTCGGCGTTGACAACATTCTCTTTGAGACTGACTTCCCACATCCGACGTCGTTGTATGGTGAAGAGGTCCATGCACGTATCAAAGGCGGTCTCTCTGATTGTGAAGAGTCAGTGCGCCGCAAGATTCTGTGGGATAACGGCCAGAAGCTGTACAAAGTGCAGGGTCCGACTGCCCAGGATGAAGCACGACGCGGAGCATAATGGTGTCGAACGTAGGAGCGCACAGCGGTGCGCTCCTATAAATGCATCTCCTATCACTGCGCCCGTAGCCTCTCCACCCTCACACACCTTCAACCTGCGGTGCAGAACCAATATACCGCGCCCGCGGTCGAATCAGTTGATCGAGCTGATACTGCTCAATCGCGTGCGCGATCCAGCCAATCGTGCGTCCGAGGGCAAACAGCGCCAGTGCTGATCCGGGCGGTAATTTCAGCGCATGCGCCAAGACTGCCAAGGCGAAATCGATCGTCGGTTTCTGGCCGATGCTGCGCTCGACTTGGGCGGCGACCGCTTTTCCTAAAGTGACGCCAGCGGTCTTAGCATGCGATTTCACGACGAGTGACAAAAGCGCTGCCGCACGCGGGTCGCCGTCAGGGTAGAGCTGATGACCAAACCCAGGCAGGCGCTCCCCGCGCTTCAAGCGGTTGGTGATCACCTGACTCGCTCGTTCTGGCATTGCCACTTCGGCAAGAAAGGCTTCGACCTGATCCGTGTAGCCACCATGCTTGGCGCCGGTTAAGGCGGCAAGTCCTGCCATCACTACCGCATACGGGGTTGCATTTGCCGAGGCGACGCAACGTGCGGCGAAAGCAGAAACATTGAGTTCGTGATCCGCGCACAAGATCAACGCACTACGCAACAGTGGGCCGGCGCTAGGGTTGTCTGCAATCCAGCCGTCTTGCAATGTCCGCACGAGGTCGTGTTCACCCTTGCTCCGACCGACAGTAATGAGCGTCATGAGGCGCATGATGCGAGCGCCGGTCTGGGCCACTGCATATGGCTGTAGATCATAGGCAGCAACGTCTTCCGTGGCCGCCATCGGCAGCATCAGCTGAAACCGTTCGATTGGCGCTAAATCGGTCAATAACTCAGACAGTCGACGTTGCATTGCCGTACAGCGCGACGGCAGCTTATATTCTCCCGCTGCAAAGAGGCTACCGATGTCGGGGTCGCTTCTATCAAGCCACAGGAATGCCGCGACGTGCTCGACACTGGATGTCGTTGCCAGTCGCACGGCATCGGTCCCGCGATAATATACGTGGCCATCGGCTATGCAGGTGATCGCCGAGTCCAGCACCGGCATACCCAAATGTAACGCTTTCGCTGCCGCGGTGGCTGGATTACGCCGCACATCTTTGCGTTCCTGTAAGTGCTCCACATCTTCGCGACGATAGCGACGAGTGCGTGCGCTCCCCTCCACGGACTCAGAGCGAATGAGCCCGCGACTGACGTAGGCATAGAGCGTGGGCATACTGACGTTCAATAGGGTAGCTGCCTCACGTGCAGTTATATAACGCGCCTCTGCCATACAAGCTCCTTTCTTGAGGTCGATTGGAGAAATATATTTCATATTGATTAATAAATCAACGTTGACAATATATTGTAAATTATTACAATTGCCGAAGCGACACATGAAGGAGGCACAGGATGGCCACATGGAGTGCACGCAAGCGACAACTGATGGCAGGACCGGGAACGACGCACCACTACGAGTTACAGGATGTGCCAGAACCCAACTTGCTGCGAGACGTGTTCCCGTACGACACAGTACCGAAGATCGTTTTCGATGGTGTTAGTGAAGAGTGTGACCCAGCACCGCAGTTCTATATCACCGACACGACCTTTCGCGACGGCCAACAGGCCCGTCCACCGTACACCGTGCAGCAAATTGTCGATCTCTACACGCTGCTGCATCGGCTGGGTGGTCCTCAAGGAATTATTCGCCAGGCTGAGTTCTTTCTCTATTCCGATGTCGATCGTGCAGCGGTGCGTCGGTGCCTAGCGCTGGGCTACACATTTCCAGAAGTCACGGGATGGATACGCGCAGTCAAGTCAGACTTCGCGTTGGTCGAAGAGATGGGCCTCAAGGAAACGGGGATCCTCACTTCGTGCTCGGACTACCACATCTTTCTTAAGCTCAAGAAGAGTCGTCGGCAGGCCTTTGACGAATATCTGGGTGTTGTCAAAGACGCTTTGGACGCGGGGATTCGCATTCGGTGTCACCTGGAGGACGCGACCCGCGCGGACTTCTATGGTTTCGTTGTTCCGTTCGTCACTGAGCTGATGCGCCTGCGTGAGGAAAGTGGCATTCCCATCAAGGTACGTGTCTGTGACACCATGGGCTTTGGCGTACCATTCGCCAATGCAGCGCTCCCGCGTAGCGTACCCAAGTTAATTCAAGGGTTACGGCGCGAGTGTGGCGTCCCGTCGGAGTGTTTAGAGTGGCATGGCCACAACGACTTCCATAAAGTATTGGTCAACGCCTCTACCGCCTGGCTCTACGGCTGCATGTACGCCAACGGCACGCTGCTCGGCTATGGTGAGCGCACCGGCAACCCACCACTGGAAGCCCTGGTCATGGAGTACATCTCGCTCACCGGTGACCCCAGTGGCATGGACACAACGGTCATCCGGGAAATCGCGGAGTACTTTGAGCAAGAGATCAACTACCACATTCCAGCGAACTATCCCTTTGTTGGGCGCGATTTCAACGTGACGCGTGCGGGTATCCATGCTGACGGGCCGTTGAAGGACGAGGAAATTTACAACATCTTCGACACCACAAAAGTGCTCGGCCGTCCTCCCCGTGTCGCGGTCGACAAAACCTCCGGTACAGCGGGAGTGGCCTGGTGGATCAATACCTACTTCAATCTGCCAAGTAAGCAGCGGGTCGACAAGAAAGCGAGCAGCGTGCTGCAGATCACGGACTGGGTCGACGGACAGTATCGTTTAGGTCGAACCACCTCGATTTCGGATGAGGAAATGGTGCAGCAGGTACGGCGACATGCGCCAACGTTGGTATCCACAGATTAAACAGCGTACGTTTCGATTCAGTCCGTCACCCGAAACTGCGGGTGATTCTCTATCGCTCGTTCAATTCTCGCGTACGCATCAGCTGCCAACAACGGCGGAAATTTGGCATGACTGCGTCGCCAGCGCGTGAGCCACTCCGACCCAAGAAGTTGTGGCCTGAGAGGATGCACTCTGGCGACATCTGAGCGAGAGAACGCCACGGTCGTTGAAGACTTGGGCCCGGTGCCAACACCTTCTGCGACAAAGAATCCTGCCGCGAGCAGAGCAGCTCGTACAGCAGTCGACGCGGAGTAGGTGTAGAGTTCAGCGCCAACGTCCTCGCATCGCGCAAAGATTTGTTCAAAGATGTCGACGGTCCACAACGCGGTGTCCGTCTTGAACGAGAACGGGTCGTAGAAAATGATCGCTGGCCGTGCAGCAGCAACAAGCTGTTGAGGAAAATCTCCCTGGCGGAGTTCCCACCTCAGGCACTGGGAGGAGTGTTGCCAGTGGCCTCGTTGTAGAACAGAGACTGGTGCCGCGTGACGGATGTGGATGAAGCAGTCAGGATTGCGAACAGCAAGGGTCAGCGGATCGAGATCCTGCTCAAAGCTCACAATGTGTATGGGCCTAGGAGGATACCCAAGCGCAGCAGTATGACACGATTCAAAGCAGCGAATGATCGCCATCGCATTAAAGGCCGCGCCGAGACCAACATCCCAGATAACGAGAGGCTCGGCGGGTTCTTGCCGGGTTAATCTCGTTGCTAAGCACGACTGCTCTATATAGAGGCGGTTGGCCTCCTCACTGGGATCATTCACCGAGTGCATGACCTCGCCAGAACTACGCTGCTGGATGCTATAGACGCCCTGCGCAGATTGGTGAATCTCGTAGTCGCCTAAGCGTGGGGATCGCCGCGTCCTCACCCGCTTGGGCGGCTGACTCGGATTGTCTGCATCATCGCGGAGCAGCTCGACGCGCTTGGTTTCATAGTAAGCGGCAAAATCCCCGCGCAGAATCCTGTCGCGCATCTCTCGCATTAGTCGGTGATAAAAGGTCAAATTATGCAGGCCCAACAGGTGCCACCCTAGGACTTCGCTCGCTTTGATAAGATGGTGGAGATAGGCACGCGAATAGTGCTGACACGCGAGGCATTCACACCGAGTGTCAAGCGGCTCTTCACTGAACTTATACACCGAGCGACGCAACCGCAGTTTGCCGTGCGAGGTAAACACAACACCGCGCTGCGCTAGTTGCGACGGCATGATGCAGTCGAACATATCGACGCCACGATGTACGCTCTCTAACAGGTCGAGCGGCGTACCCACGCCCATCAGATAACGCGGCAATGCTTCAGGGAGATAGTCGGTTACCAACTCGGTCATGCTGTAACGCTCGCTTTGCGTCTCACCAACTGCGAGCCCACCGATAGCTAGGCCATCAAAAGGCAAGGTACAGAGAAACTCCGCACTGCGTTTGCGCAGCTCGGCGTGGCATGCTCCCTGGACAATACCAAACAAGGCGGCGGGCGCCTCACCGCGAGCGTGCAGCGAACGAACCGCCCAGCGGTGGGTAAGCGCCATCGCTGTTTCAGCTTCGTCATACGAGGCTGTGGAGGGAATACATTGGTCGAGCACCATCATGATGTCGCTGCCAATGGCACGTTGCGTGGCAATGCTGGACTCAGGCGAGAGTAAGTGCGTCGCGCCGTCAATGTAACTTTGGAACTGCGCTCCCTCCTCGTTCATGTGCCGGGCATGCGGCAAGGAGAAGATCTGAAAACCACCAGAGTCAGTCAACACAGGGCCATCCCAATTCATGAACCGATGGATCCCTCCAAAGCGCTGAAAGACTGCTGGTCCGGGCCGCAGCAGCAGGTGATAGGTATTCGCCAACAGCACACGTGTCCGACTGGCCTTGAGACTCGCAAGCGTTTGACCTTTGACCGTGGCCTGGGTGCCAACCGGCATGAAAACCGGCGTTTGCACGGTTCCGTGGGCAGTCTGAAACGTCGCCGCACGCGCTTTCGATCCGCGCGCCGCGCGCTCAAGAGAAAACGGTAAGCGTGTCCCCATCCTTCTTGCTGTCACTCTCCAGGTGGCATTCTCGTCTGAGATGTTCACTCCTTGTAAGCGAAATTGGCGAGCTCGACTAGGTCACGCATGCGGAGCTAACTTCACCAGCCTTGTCAACCGACGCGCAGTTCAGTATCGTCCGTGCCAGATGTGCGTTGCACCGATAAGGGGAAGTGCCAACGTGATAGTTCATTCTCAGCATGTTAGAATTGGAGTCCAACATAAACCGCGCTAAGGAAGGGAGACACACATGGCCCGGATCTTGGAAGAAAGTATCAGTAAAATCAAGTTCGCCGGTGGCGTCGATGCTGATGGCCACATTCTCGAAGCTGCTGATTTGTGGGAAAAGTATTGTGAAGCGAAGTATCGCGCCACTGCAGTTCGTTTAAAGGTTGACGACCAGGGGTACGACTACATTGAGATCGGCGGCAAACCTTCGCGGGTCAGTCGCGGTGGAACTTTTTCTGGACTAGGGTCGATGGGACAAGTCACACGTGAGAAAGGCGAGTTTAATCCCAAGCTACACTACGGCGAGGAATATCTACTGGGAGCAATGGACGCCAAAGAGCGCCTCAACCGCCTCGATAAAGAAGGCCTTGACGCAGCAATCATTTACCCGAGCCTCGGTCTGGTGTGGGAAACAGAATGTGAAGATGTCGAGTACGCACAGGCGATGTGTCGCGCATACAATCGCTGGATCGTTGACTGGTGCGCAGACAGTGGCGGACGTTTGATTCCAGTCGCCCACCTCTCACTCGGTGATCCCAAAGCCGCTGCCGAAGAACTGGAACGCGCGGTCAAAGCTGGATGCAAAGGTGGGTGGGTCGTACAGTTTGTCATGACGCGGAAACCCCACGCACACCCAGACCATGATGTGTTGTTTGCCAAAGCCCAGGAACTCAACGTCCCGTTGGGGATTCATCCTTCCCTGGAACCACAATGGGCGTTACCAGGGCGCTACGACCTTCAATATGTCCGCAAAAGTAATTTCTTTCTCAACCTCACTGCTTCTGATGCTGCGCGACACGCTCTCGCGAGCTTCATGCAATATGGAACCTTTGAGAGGTTTCCCAAGCTCAAGCTGATTATCCTCGAAGTCGGCGCTGGCTGGGCAAGTTATTGGCTTGACCGCATGGACGCGCTCTACGACAGCCTTATGGGCCGTACGCTGGGGTTAAAAATGCGACCCAGTGAGTATTTCAAACGCAACGTGTGGATTTCCGCTGACCCTGACGAGAAGTCGCTGCCTGCGATGGTTGATTTGCTCGGTGCGGATCGATTCTTCTGGGCGTCGGATTTCCCCCACCCCGATCATACGGGGCATTACATCAGCGAACTGGAGAAACTGACCGCCAAGATGCCAGAGCGGGCCCGTCAGCAAGTGCTCGGTGACAACGTCCGGCAGGTGTATAACTGCTGACAACGACCACAACAATGTCCCCCTGCAATGTGTCACTCTGAGTGAAACTAAGAGTCTCTTGGAAAGATTCTTCGCTCCGCTCAGAATGACACAATCGCCGCTCGCGGGGTTCGTCCACCAGTAACTCCATCAACCCGCACGAGAGTGGTACACTTCGGGTTATCCCCGGAGAGGCTGTAGCGTGCGCCATGTGCACGGGAATTCACGCAGGCGAGCGCAGCGTGCGCTGCGCCAACTGTACGAAAGTTCTATGGTCCGATTCAGAAAGACATTCTCCCAACCAGCCTCCTTCAATTGCACAGGATGAACTCTATGCCATACGAACAGATTGTTTATGAAGTAGAGGATCGCATTGCGACGGTGACGTTGAATCGCCCAGACCGCCTCAACGCGTGGACGACGGTGATGGAACGCGAAGTCCGCGAGGCCATGACCCAGGCAACTGCCGATGACAATGTTCGGGTGATCATCCTCACTGGAGCAGGACGAGGGTTCTGTTCAGGGGCCGACATGGGCAACTTGAATCAAGCCAGTCAAAGCCGTGGCAAAGGCAACGCTGTCACCGAGCGCTTGGCGGCGACACGAGCAGAGGCGTATGCGTCGGGGCCGATTAAGGGTGGCCTGGAATTGCCACAAGCATTCTCCTATCGCCATACCTATTTCCCCACCGTACCCAAGCCGATTATCGCTGCGCTCAACGGTGCAACAGCGGGCATTGGGCTGGTCATCTCTTTGTATGCTGATCTGCGCTTCGCCTCGAAGACTGCGATCTTCACCACCGCATTCGCCCGGCGTGGCTTGGTCGCTGAGCATGGCATCGACTGGATACTCCCCCGCATTGTTGGGCTTCCGAATGCGCTCGATCTGCTCATGTCCGCTCGCAAGATCACCGCCGAAGAAGCCCTGCAGATGGGCCTGGTGAACAAAGTGTTTCCCGCTGATTCGTTTATGTCTGAGGTTCGCGCTTACGCGCTAGAGATGGCGACGATGGTGTCGCCGCGCTCGATGCGGGTGATGAAGAACCAGGTTTTCCGTGCGCAGAACCTGGATTTCGGCGCCACCCTGTATGCCTCGATTCCAGACGTGGTAGAGAGCCTACACAGCGAAGATTTTAAGGAAGTGGTCGCACACTTTGTCGAGAAGCGTGCGCCGAAGTTTCCAGGCAGGTAGTCGAGGACCCCAAGCGAATTGCGCCGGGGTGCGGGCTTGCGGTACCCCGGCGACGACTCCGCGTCTCAGAGCGCAGCCGTCAACGTCCTGCGCGCCGACGCCTAATTCGAAAACACGTCCACTTTCTCGCGCGCCGCCCATCCAACTTCGTAGGGCGCGGCCATACGACCGAAGGCGCGAAGATGTTTAAACTTCCAGGTCCCGTTGATCTTGATGTAATCGTCTTCATACCGGGCTGCGAGCCATAGCTGCTTGTTATCTTTACGGAAGGTAAAAGGCCCAAGGAAATACCACGTCCCATGCGCCTCGTTTCCCTTCACTTCAATACGGGGATTGAAGACGTTGTGCTGGGAAAAGCTGATCCGGTCGGCAAAGCTCTTGAATAGTTTGCGCAGTTCCACGTGCCCCTTCGCCGTGCCAATCCCCTTCCCTTCCCAAATGCCATCCTCAGCGAAGATGCTGACGATCCGGTCCTGGTTGTGATCGTCATCGCAAACGTCACAGTATTCGGCCTTGAGCTTCTTTATCGCCTCAACGTCATGCAGCACTGTGATCTGTTTTGCCAGTTCTGTTGTATCCATGAGAATCCCTCCTTTTTCCTGTTTTTCCTTATTACCGAAGCGAGGCTTTTCTACGCTGCCCCATACCGTCCGTCCTCCCGTCGCAGCTTCTTCGCTTTGTATAACTCGCCCAGGCGGCGCTGCACATTGTCCCGTGTCACCGACTTGTCTGACCTAGCCAACGCCTGGGCGACTTGTGCACTGCTCAACATCCTCGTTTTGTTCGCACCCATATAGGTCATAATGCGACTCGCCAGGGACGGCGCCCCGGTCGCCGGTCGAGGCGCTGCTTTTTTCACTGTAGGGTTTTTCTTCGGCGCCGGGCCCCCGCTCTTCGCAGGCGCCGTCCTCGCGGCTAACAACGCGAGCGCCCGGCGCCGTTTGGCAACTTCCTGCTCAAGCTTGGTGATCTCTTGCCTCAACATCGACACTGCATCAGCCATACCTTCCTCCGTGACCGGACACCCCAGAAATGTCTCACTGAGAGTTCAGAGCCGTTTCCGGCATGCCGCAACATGATTTTCTACACGCCTACCATGAGCACCCACCCCCGCCAAGCACCCCCGCCCCCTTGGTGACCAAGGTGCAGTTCAGAGTATGCTCCTGAGCCTGACTGTACCCCTGGCACGTTTCGCCGTTTTCCTTTACTGACGGGGGCCATTGGGGTACTATCCACGGCGGTGGACCAGATGTGTCGGCGCGCAGCGCAAAAGGGGAAGCGTGCCGTTCGTGGCAATTATGAAGGAGGGTCGTATGCAATATCAAAAACTTGGCAATACTGGGGTTACTGTTTCGCGTCTCTGTTTCGGTTGTATGACCTACGGTGGAGGACCACAACCGTCGTGGGCGATGCGTCGCGATTGGGCGCTGAACGAACAAGAGGCACGGGACCACTTCGCAGCCGCGCTCGAAGCGGGGATCAATTTCTTCGATACGGCGGATGTCTATTCCGTTGGTGCCAGTGAGGAGATCACCGGGAAGTGGCTCAGAGAGATGGCAGCACGTGACGATATCGTCGTCGCCACGAAAGTCTTCGGCGCGATGGGCCCCGGCCCCAATCGCCGAGGCTTGAGTCGCAAGCACATCATCGAGGCCTGCGAAAATTCGTTACGCCGCCTGCAGATGGAGTATGTAGATTTGTATCAGATCCATCGCTGGGACTTCACCACGCCACTGGAAGAGACACTCGAAGCTCTCGACTCGTTGGTGCGCAGCGGCAAGGTCCGGTATCTCGGCGCGAGCAGTATGGCGACGTGGCAATTCTCCAAAGCACTCTACACCGCCAAGGAACATGGCTGGCACCGCTTCGTCGCCATGCAGAATCATTACAATCTGATCTACCGCGAAGAGGAGCGGGAGATGATTCCGCTCTGTATTGATCAAGGGGTCGGACTGATCCCGTGGAGCCCATTGGCACGCGGGTTCTTCGCTGGCAAACGCACGTCTGACGCTGGGGGTGACAGAACCAGGCGGGCCGCGACCGACGACTTCGCCCAGCGCACCTATTTTCAAGAGAATGACTTCACCGTTGCCGCCGCGGTTGAAAAAGTTGCCAAACAGCGAGGGGTATCCCCGACGCAGGTCGCATGCGCGTGGGTTCTCCAAGCTCTTGGGGTAACGTCACCAATTATCGGCGTGACGAAGCTCACACAGTTGCAAGAACTCGTCGCCGCAGTCGACATCACACTGAGTGCAGAAGAAATGGCAGCCGTTGAAGCACCGTATCAACCACATCCTATTCTTGGGCACGAGCAACCCAAAGGCGACAAGATGGTGAGGTAAGTGGGGGATAGCCGATCGTGCGTAGGGACGTACAGCTCGTGCGCCCCTACAAGGTGTGCAGTTACCTCGGAATGACCGGCAGCAGCAGGTACGATGCCATATCACCCTGATGAAACACTGTCTGTTGGGCCGGCGCTCCTTTGGTTCCCTCACCGAACGCTTCGCCGCTGTTCAGATTGCGGTCAAAACGCGGGAAATTGCTCGAACTAATCTCCAGACGAATCCGATGCCCTGGGAGAAAGACGTTACTCGTCGCCCCCAAATCAATGGTAAACAGATATGGACGCTTGGCCTCCATCAATTTCGGGGCGCTTTCATCATCACGATAACGAGCGCGGATGATACCGTCGAGCAGATTTTGCGCATATCCGCTGGGATGGACATCGACGAGCTTGGCCGTGAAGTCAGTGTCAACTGCGGATGATGCGGCCCACAGCGCAACTGTTACCGGTCCGGTGATTTCGAGTGGCGAGACCAACGGGTCGGAGGTGAACACTAGCACGTCGTTGCGCTCTTCGACCGGGCGTTGATCTTGTATACCCATGTCGATGGTCAGATTGTTCCCACCTAACGAGGGGGCCGGGTCGTTGGGATCGTACACGTACTGGTCTGGTCGCTCGCTCTCGGGCGGGAGGGTCGACAACGTGCCATCGCCACGTAGCGAGTTTGCGCCCTTGTGGCTATGCAAATAGTAGCGCACGTGTCGCATCTTCGGCGGAGGCCAGTCCGACAACGATTGCCAACGATTCTCACCAAGAGTGAATATTATCACTGGTGGCTCATCAACAATGCCGTTATCAGCATCCTTGAGCCAGTAATCAAACCAGCGCAGCAACGTTTCACTGAGATCAATCAAGGCGGTCGGGCCGAAATCAATGTCGCCGGTTCCCCGCGAACTGGGAACCGTGTACGGTAAGAGGTGTCCCCACGGCCCGATAATCAGGCGTTGCCCTTCCCGCGCCTTCTCAAAGCGACTATGAGTCTTGATACTCCGGTACGCAGCCGGGCCACCTTCACCGAAGATGTCGTACCATGACGTGACGTGCAGCATGGGCACGCTCACGCTCGCCGCGTGGCGATTGACATTAGCGCGATACCAGTAGGCGCCGTCGTCGGCGTGCTTGATGTGATCGGCCATGTATGGTGCCGTTTCCTTGAGTAGTTCACCCCAGTCCTTGATCGGTAGATGCCGATACCACTTGTCCGTCAGCGGCGTAAAGGCATTGAGCCCGAAGCGGGTTTCGCGAGGGATAGGGAATTCTCCACCTTCAACATACTCTTTCATCTTTTCGAACAAGTCGTTACGCCCTAGGCGTTTCAGGGTATTGAGGCCTTTGAAAATCGCGTACGGCACCATCCAACCCCACAGTGACACGCCACCGGTGTGATAGATCCAGCTCGCATGATAGTCCGATGATGCAGAAACCGGTGCCATCACTTGTAGTGATGGGGGCATGGGGTCGTTACATGCGATCATGTATTGAGTGAGGCCGAGGTATGATTGCCCGGTGGTCCCAACCCGACCGTTGGACCACGGTAACCGCGCTGCCCATTCGACAGCGTCATAGCCATCGGCAATTTCCTGAAAGATGGTGTCGTAGTCACCTTGTGATTCAAAGCGCCCACGACAATCTTGAATCACCGAAATATAGCCATGACGTGCATACAAATAGTTCGGGCCATTGGGATCATCCAGGCCTTTTTTGCTGTAAGGGGTACGGCTCAGCAGCACCGGGAAACGGCCGGGCTCGTCAGGATGAATGACATCAGCATAGAGCGTCACTCCGTCCCGCGTCTTCATTGGAACATTCTTTTCGGTCACGACTTTGTGCTTCTTGCGTGCTTGTACAATCATGGCACTCTCCCTTCTTGAGGCGAGGTCGCGGTCACAAGCCACGTGTTCCTGTTGCCCACTTCCCCTACTTCTTTGCCGTTGCTCGCTCTTGGTCTGGCTGGGCAACCGCGGTGCTCTGGCCGGTAAAGATTAACCGTCCCGCTTCATCCTGCGCTCTGATGCGTGCCGCCAACGCGTCGGGCAGCTTGATCGAACGGTGCTCGGGAAACTTGCCCAAGTCCAGGCTCGGACGAAGATAGAACTCCTCAGGTCGTTCCACTCCCAAGTAACTGCGTAGTGGGACTAGATACCACTGTCGTCGCATAAAATCAGGGCTAAAGAACGTCAGTGCATCCGCTGGTGACCACTGCATCAGGCGCACACCGTCACGGATGTTATAGGTCAGGATATCCGAGGCAACATCCCAATAGATCTGAATGAATGGACTGTAGCCGCGCTCTGCCAGCGCGTTGTTCACCATTTTGGTCAACCGCACCTCGATCCGGCTCAGATTGCCGTCGCGATCATAGGTCTCCGTGCGCAGGGGAAAGAACGAATGCGTCTCCAGCCAGTACACGACGCGCGACGCATGATAATCTGGCAACCAATCTTCACGTGTTCGCGATTCGACCACATAGCAGCGCACGCCACCCCCCGGCGTGTAGTACGGATAGTCATCACCCATCAACCTCAGATCCTTGGCTGGTCTCTCGCGATGCGTGCCGTCTGCTTCGGTTATAGAGACAGTAGGGCGGGTGGTCGGGAACCGCACCGTTTCAAATAGGATATCGGTCCCTAGTAACTTCCAGTCATATTCCCATGCCGAGCGGCCTGAGGCATCGTCTAATGTCATCGCCATTTGTGGAAAGCGGTCGTTCCGTCGCCACGAATTTTGGTGTCGCACCCGCCGCAACGTCGGTGAATAGGAAAACATATCTTCCTTCTTCACGTAGTCTTTGTCGGTGCGATAACGAATCACCAAGGTTTGCGACGTATAGGATTCAGGTGGAAAGAGCTGTTGCGTGAGTTGCCGATAGACTTCCTCACCTGGATGGCGGTTCAACTCCAGACCTACACCCTGATCCCCAGGATAGAAAATAAGATTGACCGCCCGACCGGTACCGAGCAGCGCGCCCTCGCTCGAGATCGAACCAAAGAGGTTCGCTAACGCACACGACCAACGCGGCCGCTGGGTGAACTCCATCATCCGATACCCCATTTCCTCAGGGGTATATGGGGCTGTAAAGGGATAGGGTTCAGCAGGAAGATAAGGGTACTCCGTCTGCCGTGGGGTCTCAGTCCGAAAGTCGACGTGAGCAAGTTCTTCAGGAGACAGTTCCTGGACGGTCTTCCATGAGCGTGACTCACCGCTATGGTCGCTGGCTCCCCAACTGAGAGTGCTCATGAAGGCCCACGTCAGAAGACTTGTGAGAAAGATGACCTGTCTTATTGTGTGCATGGATCCACTCCACCACTACGGTAGTAGTCCATCCTGAACAGCTAATCGTGACGCTTTCGCGGCGCTGCCGTCATGCCGGCTGCTCGCGACATGACGACATCCGCTGTAACGCAACATTAGGACCGCAGCACCTGGCCCGGCAGTACTCCGGTATGCTTTTGATCCTCAAACAGCACCACGCCGTTCACGATCGTGCTGTGAATGCCGCGCGCGGGCATGACCAATCGGCGTCCACTGCCCGGCAGATCATAGCGCATCTCTGGCCGGCGACCTGACCCAACGGTGTTGTAATCGAAAAGCACGATGTCTGCCGCCATACCAACAGCCAGGCGCCCCCGATCTCGCAGGCCAAAGAAGTTCGCCGGTTCAGATGTCAGCCGCTGCACGGCATATTCTAGGCTCATCGCGCCTTTGTCTCGTACCCAGGTCCCGAGTAAATAGGTACAATAGCCAGCGTCACACAGCATATCGACATGTGCACCGCCGTCAGAAAGACCAACCATCGTCCGTGGATCGTTAATCAATTCCGGGATCAGATCGTCGTTGCCGTTGAACATGACGATAATGTATTCGATGTTGAGAGTGTCTTCGAGCCCGAGATCAAGGAACGTATCGAGTCCATCCTTGCCCCGCATCTTGGCAATCTCAGCCACGGTCTTACCTTCCAGTGACTTCATGGCTGGGTTGGTGACCTCTTTCACTTCCAGTCGCTCCCAGCGACCAGAGAAGATGCGCGGTTTTTCCAATTCTTTGCGGAACGCCTGGCGGAACTGTGGATCGCGGTAGACCTTCATCTGTTCTTCAACCGGACGGTTGAACACCGGGTTCCACGAGGCCTGGTTGGCAAAGATAAACGGATTGCGCAGATTGATCTGAATGACTAACGGACGGCAGGTCACCTGCGGTACGCCACCACGTTGAATCAACGGGTCCGCACGATTCAGCAACTCAACGCCGGCCTCTGGCTTGTCGTCACGACTGACCACGGCTAGCCATGTCACTGGTCGGCCACTTTCGGTCAGCAATAAATCAAGCAGGCCATATTCTTCCTCAGAGAGTTCACAAACTGTAGAAGTCAGCGCGAGTTCAATCGACCCCTTCCCCAGTTCCTTGAGGGCGTTGGAATAGGCTTTGAGCTCGTCACGGCTGGCCTGGCGACAAGCCAGCGGTCGCCCCTTATAGCCAATGTGTTGCGGGATGGCCGTCGTGGTGAAACCTAAGGCACCTGCGGTGACGGCTTCTTTGAGAAGCGCCTTAATTTGCGCGGTCTCGGCTGCCGTCGCTGCGCGGTCCATTGACTCTTCACCCATGACGTAGTGTCGGAACGGCGTGAGCGGCGCCAAAAAACCGAGGTTAACCCCAGTGCCGCGCTTCTGCGCAGCTTGCATGTACTCGGGGAACGTTTCCCACTCCCACTTGATCCCCTTGTTCAAGACGTCAATAGGAATCGATTCGACATTGACCAAATCCCAAGCGGCAATCTCACGGACAGCCGGCTTACACGGCGCAAGCCCCACACCGCAGTTGCCCATGACAACCGATGTGACGCCGTGCAACGACGACGTCGACAGCAACGGATCCCAACAAATCTGCGCATCATAGTGAGTGTGTGGATCAACGAAGCCTGGAGCGACGACTAAATCTCCTGCGTCAATCGTCTTCTTTGCACTGTCAGTGATGTTACCAATAGCAGCGATTTTGCCGTTGGCGACTGCAATATCGGCACGTCGTCGTGCCGTGCCGAGACCATCAACGACCATACCGTTTTTAATTATGAGATCATATGACATGTGAGCCCCTCCTTTGCCCTGCAGTGTAAGACAATTCCACAGGCAATGTAAAGGAGAAGCATTATGAGGTGTGGCGCGGTAGAACAGCGCGACCAGTTCACGCCGGTTGCACGACTCGACCGGGTCTCCACCTGCTCTCTTGCCAGATGACATGCTTTCCCGCTAAACCAAAGGCGGCATCACGTTGCCATAAAGGAGGGTCCAGATGCTCGATCTACTAATTAAGAATGGCATGATCGTCGATGGTACCGGCGCACCCCGCTATCGCGCCGACATAGCCGTGCAGAACGGTAAAATTGCCGACATTGGCACTATCTCTTCTGGCGCAAAGAACGTAATCGACGCCAGCGATTTGGTTGTCGCGCCTGGCTTTATCGACCCACATACACACTACGACGCACAAATTTGCTGGGACCCGCTCGTCACCTGCTCGTCATGGCATGGGGTCACGACCGTTATCGTCGGCAATTGTGGAGTTGGCCTGGCGCCGTGCAAACCCGCCGAGCGTGACGTTGCCACCTGGAACCTCGTGCACGTCGAAGCCATTCCATACGAGGTACTGAATCGCGGCCTGACCTGGGATTGGGAAAGCTTTCCGCAGTACATGAATGCCGCGGCGCAACGGGGAGTGGGGATCAATGTCGGGTTCCTCGCGGCGTTGTCACCGTTTCGCCACTTCGTGATGGGCGATGATGCGATGGGGCGTGAAGCGACTGCCGCAGAGACCTCACAGATCCGCTCGCTGTTGAGCGATGCGCTCAATGCTGGGGCGTTGGGCTTTTCACTCACAGTGATGCCACAACACCTCGGCTACAAGGCCCAGCCACTAGCGTGTCGTCTCGCCAGTCACGATGAGTTGCGTTCCTATGCCAGCATCCTGCGCGAGCGCGGCAGTGGGACCATCGAGGTTGCGTTGACTAAACAACCAAGCACCGTGTCAGATCGGGAATATGCCCTGCTTGACCTCCTCTCCGCAGAAAGTGGTCGACCGGTCACGTGGCTGAATTTGCGCGACCGTGACGACGCGCCGACAGCGTGGAACGAGACATTAGAAAAGGTAGCACCCTTACTCGCGCGTGGCTGTCGCCCACAAGTAGCCGTGCGCCCGCTGATCGTTGAATTCAACTTGCGTAATCCCTTCTTGTTTGCCAGCATGGACTGCATGAAACCCATCTTTAGTGACAAGGAAAACGCAGCGCAAAAGAAAGTGTATGCCAGCGCTGACTTTCGCCGTGCGTTTGGCGGGGAGCTGCAACGACGGACAGTCTATCACAACATGTGGGAACGCACGAAAGTGAAAGAAGTCGCCAACCCAGCACTCAAATCAACCGAATGGAAAAGTATCGCCCAGATCGCTCAGGAGCGCGGCGTGGACCCACTGGAAGCATTTTTCGACATCGCCGTGGAAGACGATCTCACTGTCGACTATATGATCCCGTTGCTTGACATCGACGAGGAACGCGTCAGCAAGAAGTTTAATGACCCTCGCACGTTGATCGGTATCTCTGATGGTGGGGCGCATGTCGACATGCTGTGCAATGCCGGATACCCAAGCTATCTGTTAGGGACCTACGTCCGCGATAAAGAAGCGATTTCACTCGAGCGCGCCGTTCAACGCATAACCTCAGAACCGGCCCAGTTCTTTGGCATTACGGACCGTGGAGTCTTGCGCACTGGACTAGCGGCGGACTTGGCAATTTTCGATCTCACGACCATCAGCTCTCCTGAGCGTCCAGGGATTCGCCATGACCTGCCCGGCGGCGGACGGCGCTTAGTAACGCAAGCTGAGGGTATTGCGTACACGATCGTCAATGGCCAAGTGCTATACGAGGGTCACCGTCATACAGGCATTTTGCCAGGCCAGGTGGTGCACCCCGGTAAATAGCAGACTGAAGGAGCTATGACATGACTATGCAAAAAGTGATTTCCGCAGATTCACACATGACTGAGCCGGGTGACCTGTGGCGTGAGCGCCTCGACCGCAAGTACCGTGACGATGCACCACGAGTGATCAAAAACGAGAAACCCAATGGCCCAGCCTATCTGTTTGTCGCGCCCGGCATTCATCCGCTTGCGGTCGCGGGGACCTTCGCCGCTGGCCGCAGCGGTGACGAGTTGCGCGAACACATGAAAAAAGGCTACGAAGCAGCCCGACCGAGTGGCTGGGACCCGGTCGAACGCTTGAAAGATCAAGACCTCGATGGGGTCGTCGCTGAGGTGCTCTATTCGAGCCTCAGTATCGTCTTGTTGAATATGAAAGATATCGAGCTGCAGCAGGCGGCGTTACGTGTGTATAACGACTGGCTTGCGGAATTCTGCAGGCACAGCCCACGCCGGTTGGCCGGCATTGGCATGTACACCTTGCAAGCACTGCCCGATGTCACGGAGATCGAACGCTGCGCAAAGCTAGGCCTCAAGGGAGTTTTGATTCTTGCCTCCGACACGATTGACCGCCCCTACAGTGACGAGCATTTTGACCCGCTGTGGCGCGTGTGTTCTGAGACTGGACTGCCAATTTCGCTCCACAAACCGTTAGTGTCAGGCATGCCTTTGACGTCGGCTATGCCAACCCAGGCAGATCTGCAAATCCACGTGGTCCATGTTGTCGAGCAATGCCTCACGCGCATGGTGTATGGCGGTGTGTTTGAGCGCTTTCCAAATCTCAAGATGGTCTCCGCGGAGAACGACGTGGGGTGGATTCCCAATTGGGCGCATCGGCTTGATCATGTCCATGCCAAGGTGGCCAATGCGAAGAAATTACCACTCAAACCGAGTGAGTATGTGAAACGCAATGTGTGGGCAACGTTCCAAGATGATCCGCTCGGCCCAGGGACATGGCAGTTTTTCGGTGCGGATAACTACATGTGGGCATCGGACTTCCCGCATGCAGATTCGACCTTCCCTCACTCGCTGCAAGTGATCAAAGACAACTTTGCAGGCGTGCCGGTCGACGTCACACACAAGATTGTTTTTGACAATGTCAACAAGTTATATAACCTCGGGATCAGCTCACCACGAGATGCCGAACCGACCGTGACGGGTGCAGACTCGTCGCGGTCGGCCCATAGTGCGGCAAACACCAGCCATAGCGGCAATGCGCCACGATTGCGCTTCGTGATGCGAGCCCGCACCTATCTCTCAACAACGCCACAGGTGGGCGGAATTTGACAGGCGTCAACGCGCCAAGTGTACGTTGCGGCGGCAAAGCTGTCACCCATTCGGGTCGCCATTGGAGGTTGCATGAAGATTGGAGTTCCCAAAGAGGTAACACCGGGGGAGCGTCGTGTTGCGCTTACTCCGGACGCAGTGGCTGGCTTAGTCAAGAGCAAGCTAGAGGTATTGGTAGAGGCAGGAGCTGGCGAGGGCGCGTTTCATGCTGACGACGCCTTTGTCAAAGTGGGCGCGCAGATCGTTCCCGATGCACGGACTCTCTGTAGTCAAGCTGACGTCGTTACCAAAGTACAGAAACCGACCCTCGCGGAAGTTGATCAGCTCCGCGAAGGAACAGTGTTCATATCCCTGCTCCAGGCTCTCACTGCAGGGGATATCGTCCAACGCTTAGCAGAGCGACGCATCACCAGCTTTGGCATGGAAGGTATTCCACGTATCAGTCGTGCGCAGAAGATGGATGCGCTTTCCTCACAAGCGAACATTGCTGGATATAAAGCGGTGTTGATCGCCGCAGAGTCACTGGCAAAGTTTTTTCCCATGCTGATGACCGCCGCAGGAACGGTATTTGCGGCACGTCTGTTAGTGATTGGTGCCGGTGTCGCGGGGTTGCAGGCACTCGCGACAGCACGACGCTTGGGTGCACAGGTGTGGGGCTACGATGTGCGACCAGTCGTGAAGGAGCAAGTCGAAAGCCTTGGTGCCAAGTTTCTCGAATTTGACCTCGGCGTGAAAGATGCAGAGGACAAGGGTGGCTATGCCAAGGCGCTTTCCGCAGACGCTGCTCGTCGGCAACAAGAGTTGCTCAACGAGCGCAGCAAGGACTTTGATGTCATCATCACCACCGCCTTGGTACCGGGCCGCCCCGCACCGAAACTAATCACCAAGGAGACAGTCGCAGGTATGAGGCCGGGGTCCGTGATTGTCGACCTCGCTGCCGAGGCAGGTGGTAATTGCGAGCTAACCGCACCAGACCAGGTCATCGTAAAACATGGAGTGACAATTCACGGCCCGACGAATTTGCCGGCGACGATGCCGATCCATGCAAGCCAACTCTATGCCCGGAACGTGACCGAATTGTTGCGCGAGCTTGTCAAAGATGGGGCATTGGCGCTGCAGTTCGATGATGAAGTGATCAAGGGTGCGTGCGTAACGCACAACGGAACGATTGTCAATGAAGCAGTGGCTGCAGCGGTGGCTGCGAGGAGGTCAGCGTGACGACGGAACTTGAAGTCGGCCTGTATATATTCATGCTTGCCGGGTTTCTCGGCTATCACATTATTACCCGGGTGCCGCCGCTGCTGCATACGCCACTGATGTCGGCGACCAACGCCATCGCGGCGATTTCGCTGGTTGGCTCTGTCGTGGTCGCAGGTAGCGACTATAGCAACGTACCCAACGGTTGGATCTGCACGATGCTGGGGTTCATTGCTGTCCTCTGCTCATCCACCAACGCCGTCGGTGGATTTCTGATCTCTGACCGCATGCTGCGCATGTTCAAGACTGCCGACCAGCAAGCCGATGGGAAAAAGCGCCCTGTCGAATTGCAAGCCTTTGGCGGCGTGCTGGCTGGCCTCGTTGTGATCTACCTCATGATCCTCATCACCAAACCGGCAGGCATGGCAATGGGCGAATACGTGCGCGAGCACGTGGCTGAGACCATGTTACGGTACGCCTACATTGTGTCAGCAATCCTGTTCATTCTCGGCTTGAAAGGGTTGAGTTCGCCGAAATGGGCGCGGACGGGAATGGGCTTGGCCGCCCTCGGTATGTTTATCGCGGTGGTAGGCACGCTGTTCCATCATCACGTCGTTACCTATCGCTGGATTTTCTTGGGCTTCACTATTGGTGCAGCAATCGGCGCATGGCTCGGCTTGAGTATCCCGATGACCGCGGTTCCCCAGCGTACGGCACTCTCGCACTCGCTCGGCGCCTTGGCCGCCTGTCTCGTAGGTATTTCTGAATACTTCCGCTATCAGGGAGAGCTGAGTCGTACGACGCTTGTTGCATTGAACTTCGAGGTGGTTGTCGGCGCGCTGACCTTCACAGGAAGTTTGATCGCGGCGGCCAAGCTCCAAGAACTGATGCCGGGTCGACCGATCACATACAAAGGACAAAACATGCTGAGCTTTGCGCTCTTAGGTGTGATTGTCCTGTCGGCGTTGTACCTCATCATTACGCAAGCGGCGACGCCATTCTTCTATGTGATGGTCGCGCTGTCATTCGTTTTTGGCTTACTACTGGTTATTCCTATCGGTGCCGCGGATATGCCCACGGTGATCGCCCTCCTCAACTCCTATGGTGGCTTGGCAGATGCGGCGATGGGCTTTGTGCTGTCGAACAAAATTCAGATCATCACTGGCTCGCTTGATGGCACGTCAGGGTTTTTGCTTGCACTGTTAATGTGTCGGGCAATGAATCGTTCTGCCTTTAACGTCCTGTTCGGCGCTTTCGGCCAGGCATCAGAAGCAGACGTTGCCGCCGCAGCCGAAGCAAAGGGGACGATACGGAGTATCGTGGCGGAGGAAACCGCAGTGTTATTTGAAACCGCACGCAGTGTAGTGTTCGTTCCAGGCTACGGTATGGCAGTGGCGCAGGCCCAGCATGCAGTAGCAGAACTGGGGAACATCCTGCGTGAGCGTGATGTCGATGTGCGATACGCTATCCATCCAGTTGCTGGCCGTATGCCGGGACATATGAACGTGCTCCTTGCCGAAGCCAATGTGCCCTATGAGCAAATGTGCGAGATGGAGGAAATCAACCCTTCCTTCCCAGACACAGATATCGTCATGGTGGTCGGCGCCAATGACGTGACGAACCCTGCGGCGAAAAGCAACAAAGCGAGCCCGTTGTATGGCATGCCGATACTTGAGGTGGCACGGGCGAAGTCGATCATCGTATTGAAGCGCAGCATGCGACCTGGCTTCGCAGGCGTCGATAATGAGCTGTACTACGACGAGAAATGCATGATGCTGTTTGGCGATGCCAAGGACAGCATCACCAAGGTCATTAGCGAGATGAAGTCGTTGCTCTAAATCGAACCACGAGACATTGGCACAGTCAGGGTAGCGTGCGCTGTGCGCACGCTCTTCCGGTATGCATGGATTTTCCGCAGCCGTTTACCCCTCTCCAGTCATGGAGAGGGGACAGGGGTGAGGTACTCCGCGGCGACGGCACGAGGAGTTGACATCAATGCAGGCTCGGCATCAGCTCCTTGGCAAACAGCTCCATCGAGCGTTGACTCTTGGCTGGGTCAAGGCCAGGCAGGTGCATTCCCATAACTAGATGTGTGGTCCTAATGCTCTTGGTCATGGCTTCGATCTGCCGTCCGACTTGGTCGGGTGAACCAACGATGGGCCGGCCAATCAACTGCTCGGTGACGTTTCGTAGTTCGGTGGCTGGAGGTAATTGAGCAGCTTTCTCAGCTCCGGGAAAATCCTTGGCTGCCGCTACCCAACCACCGTATTGGCTCAGCATGTAGTGCAAATGATGCTGGACATCGCTCCAGGCCTCTTCATATGTTGGCGCAACATGGACCCAGCGAAGCTGGGCGGCATGAAAGTCCTTGGGGTCACGCCCGTAGCCTTTGAGGGCCTCATCATAAATCGCCTGCGAGCTGGCATCGCCACTGCCCAAGAAATGGCAACCAAGGCGCGCAGCCCGCCCCACAGCCTTTCTCGTGCCTGCACCGATCCACAATGGCGGGTGCGGCGTCTGGGGAGCCTTCGGAACCATGCTGATGTTCTTCAGGTTGTAGTGTTTTCCTTGGTAGGAGAAGGGATCTTGGGTCCACATTCCACGAATCACCTCGATGCCCTCCTCCAGACGCGACGCTCGTTCTTTGCGCGAAATGCCGTACCCTTCAAACTCTGCCGGGGAGTACCCCTGGCCAAGCCCGAGGTCGAAACGGCCATTGCACAGAATATCCACCGTCGCTGCATCTTCAGCTACACGAACCGCGTTGTGCAACGGCAGCAACAGGAGAAACGTACCGATCCGCACACGGCTGGTCATAGCCGCGACAGCACCAGCAATCGGCAAGAGCGAGGGTGAGTATCCGTCCTCAGCAAAGTGATGTTCAGTCAGCCAGATGGTGTCAAAGCCCAAGGTTTCGGCAATCTGCATTTGTTTGAGCTGCTCTGCGTAATACTGCGGAAAGGGTTTCCGCCATTGCGGCGGATTACGAAACGGGAAAAGCAGTCCAATATCCATAGGTCTCTCCTTTTGTGAGGTTGCTCGCTGCGGCGACAGTGTAGTGCAAGACCCCGTCTGCGTGCTACTGGGTAAAATCCCTATTCCCGGAGTTTGGGAAGCGCAACTTGGTTCTGAGACAATGCTACCAGCCAGTCATCCTGAGTCCTCCACAGCGCGCGGCGCGGAGCGTGGAGGCAGAAACGAGACAGTGCTATGCTTGGCGGCACGGCCCCGACAAGCTAAGACCGGCGTTGCCAATGGTGCTGCAGGAGCCCATTTCTGAGT
>VGTJ01000058.1 GCA_016874775.1 Deltaproteobacteria bacterium | reverse complement strand
GTCGCCCGCGTTCATCCAGCTCTTCGACCAGACTTCGATACTTAGACCGAAGCCAGCACACAATGGTCTCGTCTCTCATCCCTGCTCTTGTGCAGAGGCTCTCCACTCCGGTCAATCACTATTGCGGTAAGTTGTTTCCTGCCACCGCCTTAGTAGAACAGTGAAGAAATATGGAAAAAAGGCAGAAGAAGGGAACCCTGAACAACCGCTCAGCCGAGGGCTCCTCATCGGCGGATGGCTAGTGGTCTTCCTGTGGTTTGTTCTCGTAGCGATGCTTGTAGGAAGAGGTATTCTCCCTTATGTTATCGATCCCTTAGTAGGAAAAGTCATAGCAGCGAAAGATGCTCGACAGCTTCTCAGACACCTTCTCACGAATGTTGCGTTCATAATAACGTCTTTGTGTACGTATTATCCTTTGAATTGGTTACTCCGGCGCCTCGTGCCTGGGATCACCCTATGGGAGTGGTTCAGTAAAGTGGTTGCACAGACGGTACAGCAACCTAAAAACAGAGAGTGAGAAAATTTCATTTGCCGATGGGGGCGTAAAAAGAAAAAAGGGGCAGGTCTTGCAATCGAGCACCAGAAGTATGAATGCAAGGCTTGACCCCAAATTTTCCTTGAGTCTTACGATCGGAGCGGTTGTAGGAACAGGAATGTGGCGACTATTCAATCTGTAGTTCTGGAAAATAGAGGCGATGATAGGGAGAGAAGAGCTACGCTCCGAAGTGCACGAGGCACAGACAACGCAAATAGTGAAACAGGGGATGTTGTCGAATTCGTTAACTTTCGTAGAGGCTAAGCTTGACTTGAGTGGCCAGCAATTTTCCTACCTATAATCCTCGGCCCAACTGCGGCAGAAGGTTAATCGCGAAACACTTTAGCGAAGTCTACCTGGACTCCCTCACTGGTCACGACCTCTTCATGAAAGAGGCGCTGGCCGGTGTGATCAAGCACAAAGACACTTCGCCCGTAGGGCTCAATAATCCATACCGTCTTTACGCCAGACTTCACAAGCAGTTTGGCTTTGTCCAAGATTGACTGAATACTTTGACTCGAAGAGATAACCTCGATCGCCAACAGTGGCAAACGCTCAACTTTCAATACATCTTCGAAAAAATTCGGCTGAATCTGTTCTTTGGGAAAAACCGAAATATCTGGAGTCAACCCATTTTCGACGGCTAAGGTGAGTTCAGGAAGGGGTTGAAATTTTTCATCCCGGAGCAGTTGGCGCATGATCTGCGCACAGATGTAGCTGTGGTTGAGCGAAGGCATTTCCTTTTCCTGCCCTTGATCGACGAGTTCCGTAGTTTCAAGCATAACGAGTCACCATTTTTCCTGTTGTCCTCTTGCGCTTGGCTGTGAACTCAATCACTGCGTCGCGCTACTGTAGTAGAGATAGGGGAATCGGCCAGGCTTCGCAAGAACAGGAATTTTCATCAAAAGGGGTCAGGTCTTGCAATCGAGCAAAGCTGGTAATAGGACAGCGCCTATGTCACGCCCGCTGCGAGTGGAATTTCCTGGCGCGGTTTACCATGTCACCTCACGGGGGGATCGGCGCGAGGCGATCTATGAGGACGAGATGGATCGCCGCGGTTTCTTAGAAATCGTGGGGCAGGTTGTCGACCGCTTTGGCTGGCGGTGCCATGCGTACTGTCTGATGGACAATCATTATCATCTCCTGATCGAAACGCCGGAGGCCAATCTAGCCCGCGGTATGCGCCAGTTGAACGGCATGTATACGCAACGCTTCAACCGGCGGCATGGCCGGGTGGGGCATGTGTTTCAAGGGCGCTACAAAACGATTATCGTCCAGAAAGATGGGCATTTGTTGGAGTTGTGTCGGTATGTGGTCCTCAACCCGGTGCGAGCTGGGTTGGTAAAAACCGCCCGAGCCTGGCCATGGAGTAGTTATCGGGTGACGATAGGGCAGAGGAGTGAATCGCACTGGGTAACAACCGACTGGCTGTTAGCGCAGTTTGGCCAGCGTCGTGCGGCAGCCGTCCGGGAGTATCAGCAATTTGTCACTGAGGGGCTGGGGCAGCAACCGTGGAAGGAGTTGACGAGACAGGTCTACTATGGCGATGAGCAGTTCATAACTGATCTGCGCCAACCCCCGCTCCATCCCGAAGTGCCGCGTCGCCAACGGCAACCCGTACGTCCTCCGCTGAGCCAGCTCGTGACAGTGGACACGGCGGAAGCGATTGGGCGAGCATACCGTGACCATGGGTATCGCTTGGCAGAGATTGCGCAACATCTGGGCATCCACTATGCAACGGTGAGTCGGCGTCTAAAACAGTTTGAGCAGACTCCTCACAAATAGTTGCCAAATGTATGAATGCAAGACCTGACCCTAAATTTCCGGGCTCACTGTAACCTCGATATAGGCATCGTATTTACAGCGGAAACAACAGTAGAACATCCCCCCTTCGACATACTCAGAGGAATATACAAAACGAAAAGAGAAATCCCCTCATTCATGCTGAGCCTGTTGCCGCGTGAATGAGGAGGATCGCTACACATGATTAAAATGACCTAGGGAATTATAGCCTATTTACCGCTTCTCCCACGGCACTTGTTTCTCAAACGCATGGCCCGCCTGAAGAAGTGTCGCATCTTCAAAGTGCCTGCCAGTTAACATGAGTCCAACCGGTAACCCATTCGACTTCCCACATGGAACCGTAAGTGATGGATGCCCGGTCATGTTAAACGGTGCCGTGTTCCCCAACATCCGCCAACCATGTTCCAGCCACTCCTGTATGCTTTGTTTGGCGTTGTACTTGTGTGCTTTCTGAGGAGTCGTTGGCATCACCAGCACATCGACCTGCTTCAATACCTGATCGTAGGCTTCGCGTAGAGCGCGGCGTTGGTTTTGTGCCTTGGCATACAAACGTCCGTGGTACATTTGGTTGAGATAGTCACCGATGAGCACGACAAATTTGAGTTGATGCGGAAGATCCTGCGCTTGCGCTTTCAGCCCTTTCCCCAGAGCATTGGCAAAGCTCTCGTTGTAGAGGCCCTTGGCGTGATAACCGACGCCATTGCCATAAACTAAAGCCGCCATCCCTTCGGCAATCATCGCCCAGGTGATACCGCCCACTTCGCGATGGGCTGGAACCGATACTTCTTGCACTTCCGCACCAAGCTCACGCAGAGCTTTTACCGCTTCTTGCACTTTGGCATCGACATCTGGCTCCGATACCGGTGTGGCAAAACCTTCACGTACGACACCGAGTCGTAAGCCGCGAATGTCTTTCCCAATAGCCTGTGAATACGGCTGGACGGGTACGTCATACTGGCGCGGATCAAGTGGATCTTTGCCAGCAATGACTTCGAGTAACAACGCAACCTCAGCAACGGTGCGTGCCATCGGTCCGGTGTGGTCAAAAGTCGGATCAATACCAGCAATGCCAGTGTATGGCACCAGGCTATGCGTGGGTTTCAAACCAACAACTCCACACCATGACGCCGGAATACGAATCGATCCCCCTTGGTCTCCGCCAATCGTGAGATCAATGTCATTGTAGGACAGTGCAGCTCCCGAACCACCAGAAGAACCACCAGCGAGGTGCTCGTGATTATAGGGGTTACGGGTCGGCCCATAAGCACTGGTATCTCCACCACCAGAGAAGGCGAAATTATCCATGTTGAGCATAGCGGTAATCTCACCACCAGCATCGAGAATGCGCGTAATGATCGTCGCATCAATGTCGGGCACATAGCCATCAAGCACCAGCGATGCACATGTCGTCGGCACGCCAGCAACACACACATTGTCTTTAATGCCGATGCGTTTACCTGCGAGTTTTCCTGATTTTGCACCTTTGACTGAACAGCGACGGATAATCGCGTTCAACGGGTCTTCCTGACGAGTAGGTCGTCGACCGGGGTCGCGCTCTCGATACGTCACAACGGGCAAGTTCGACGGAGTTTGATCAAGAGCGTTCAGAAGAGCGAACATATCTGGCATCAAGGCTTGATAGGCTTCCAGCTCTTCGTTGTTCAACGCAAAATGGTGCTGCGCGGCAAGACGGTGAAGGTCCTCGCTTGTTGGGCGTCGCAAAGCCATAGGTTGTTCCTCCTTGGCCTCTTCATGACACAAGTCTTCCCGTGTTTCCAGTATTTGACCGCCGCACGAAAACCAACTACGAAGGAAGCGAAAAAGGAGCGGCGTATGGCATTACCACTGGCACGCATCCGTGTGATTGATTTAACTCGCGCTCGTTCAGGCCCCACCTGCGTCCGACAGCTTGCGGACATGGGGGCACAGGTGATCAAGGTCGAGCAAGCCGAAGATGAAGAGGGAGTAAGTCGCCATAACTTCGATTTTCAAAATTTGCACCGCAACAAACGCAGCCTTGTCCTCAATCTCAAAGACCCGCGTGGTCTCAACATTCTCAAACAATTAGTGACGAATGCCGATGTCCTGGTTGAGAATTACCGGCCTGATGTCAAGAAGCGGCTCGGTATCGACTACTCAGACTTACATCCACTAAATCCACGTTTAGTGTACGCGAGCATCTCCGGGTTTGGGCAGACTGGGCCGTACCAAAGTCGCCCAGGATATGACCAAATCGCCCAGGGCATGGGTGGGCTCATGAGTATCACTGGCCCGCCTGGTGGTGGACCGTGGCGTGTCGGCATTCCCGTTGCTGACTTAAGCGCTGGACTGCTTGCTGCCCAGGGAGTCCTTGTTGCCCTTCTTGAACGCGAGCGTTCTGGCGAAGGACAATGGGTTCACACGTCGTTACTTGAAGCGATGATTGCCATGCTCGATTTCCAAGCTACACGCTGGCTCATTGGTAAGGAAGTGCCACCACAAGCTGGCAACAATCATCCCACCAGTATTCCCACTGGAACATTCAAGACAAAAGATGGTTACCTCAATATCGCCGCAGGTGGGCAGCACATGTGGAAGCGCGTGTGCAATGCACTCAATGCGCAAGGCCTGCTCGACGATCCGCGTTTTGCCACGCCCGGCAAACGTTCACGTAATCGTGATGAATTGACTGTCGCCTTAGAACAACAACTGCAAGCGAAAACTACCGCAGAATGGGTCGACCTCCTGAACGCGGCTGGAGTACCAAGCGGACCAATTCTGACGATCGATCAAGTCTTTGCCAACGAGCAAGTGCAGCACTTAGGGTTAGCGACGCCGCTCACTCATCCACAACTTGGCGCGATTCACGTCTTAGGGTTACCGACGACCTTAAGTCGCACGCCCGGAGCCGTGCGAAGCGCCGCTCCGGAAAAAGGAGAACACTCAGAAGTGATTTTGCAGGAAATAGGGCTCAGTGCGAGTGAGATTCAGCAGCTCCGGGCAGACGGGGTAGTGCAATAGCATTCAGACAAAAAACGGGAGCCCTTACTCACTCACTCCAGTCGCCGCGGCACGGGCGGATTCGGCAATCAGACTACGAACAGATTTCTCTTTGAGATAGTCAATAAACTCTTGCACCGCTGGCGTAAAACGCCGCCCCCGCTTCGTGATGATGCCCAGTGGGCGCATCAATGTTTCATCGGCAAACTGCACTGCCCGTAGCGTCTCGCCTCTGACCTCTTGAAGGACTGCAGGCTCAGGCACGATGGAGATACCCGTGCCGATCTCTACGACTCGCTTAATCGTTTCGATGTTATCCATCTCCATAATGTACTGCACCTTGATACCATGCTGACGAAAGATGCGGTCAAGCGCACGACGCGTGGCCACATCGCGCTCAAAGCCAACGAACTTCTCGCCCTGCAGCTTCTTGATCGAGACTTTTTGAAAATTGGCAAACGGGTGTGCAGGCGAGCAGATCAGCACTAAGCGGTCTTCCCGAAACGGGCTCACAAAAAGAGAGGGCCGTTTATTCGGATAGGCCACGATTCCCATGTCGATGTCCCCTCGGCTGACATCATCATAGATCTTGTTTGCGCGCGTGTACTCGAGATGAACCGTCACTTCGGGAAACGTCCGCAGATAGCGTTTCAAAGGAGCCGACAACTCGTACAACCCCACACTGTACACCGTCCCAACCCGCACGGTGCCAGCCACCGCCCGCGACAGCGTCTGCAAATTATTCTCGATTTCGCGGTAACGCTGGACAATTTCTTTACTCACTTCATAGAGCACCTCGCCCGCTTGAGTCAGACGTGCGCGTCCTTTGGAGCGTTCAATCAGTTCCCGCCCATAGCGATCTTCAAGACTACGAATTTGCTGGCTGACCGCTGATTGAGTGATGAAATTCTTTGAGGCGGCCAAGGAAAAGCTCCCAGTATCTGCCAAATCACAGAAGACTTTTAGTGTCTCAATATGCATAGCCCTAATGGGGTTGAAAAGTTTTTCTTATTTTACTTATAGCCAAGATTTCGCTAGGTTACTAGCTCAACTTTCACACGCAAACCCAAAGTATAAAGGAGAAGGCTGTATGTTCGAGCCCGATACGCTCCTACCGGAGCAGTTTTTTACCCTATTGGGAAGGAAACCGATTCAGGGTGAAAGGCGATTGTTGCTCGCGATGTTAGAAGATGCGGTTCATTGCTTTCAGACGTATGTGCTAGCTAAAAAGCCGCATGAGCGACGACTCTTCCAGGAAGCTGAGGAATGGATCGATTCCACAGATTCACACTGGTATTTTTCATTTGAAAACATTTGCGAGATCCTTGGTATCCACCCTGGTCGGATGCGCACGGCCCTAAAAGAGTGGAAAGCTCAACAATCGGCGCAGCCTCGACCTGGGCAACCGTTGGTCGCCGTGTTGCCAGAGAGCAAGTTCCTAGCGGAAGCGTAATCTTCGGTTTTCTCCCTCCTCTTGGTTCTCTTTGTCTTTGTCTGGGCATCTGAGAAAGACCTTTTCCCGGACTCGACTTCTCCTTCTCTTCATCCTTGGACACATTGATGAGCCTCTTTGGTTTCTCCGCATCGTAAGATACGGAGCACAAGAGGCTCGTTTTCCCATGGCCGTTCATCGAACAAACGCGCCGTTTTTCCTCATGTCTGAGTTGGTCGTAGCAAAGAATTCTGCCATCATGATTTGTAGTACATTGATCGTTACGGCTTCCATCGTGCATAAACAATCCTGTCGCAAGGAGGCGCTATGCAAATTAACGTTGAGGGACGGAACACCGAAGTACGACAAACTTGGCGTGATCTCATCGAGAACAAGCTCACGAAGTGTGAGCGTTATCCCAACGAAATCACTCACGCGCGTGTCACGATCTCCCATAGCCCACATCACCAGCAAGGAGATAATCAAGTTCAGGTCGTTCTCTCTGTTTCTGGTCGGACCCTCACCGTCAAGAAACATGGTGCCCAGATTCCCGCGGTGCTTCGCTCTGCGCTGACCGCGGCAGAACGAGAACTAGCCGGATACCACGAGAACCGCAAACGATTCATCAAAAAACCGTTGCGGCCAGCAGAGCCACCCGAAACGGGACAGACAATGGTGCCCCAGCTCACAGCTCCCAAAGCAGGCTCCCCACGCAAGCAGACCCGTTAAACCACGGTCCATGATATTGACCGACTTGAGGAGGTCACTGCTCGCGCCTGACAGTCTGCGCGTAGCGGAGAACTCCGTGATGCTGTTTCGCTGCGCTCAGAACGACCCTTTCGGGCCGACATTGAAACTCAGTTAGAGTGACATGTCCGACACGTCAGCAGCGAATAACGCAAAGAGACAGAACGTCGAGGTCTCGACGATTTCCCCTACCGCCCCAAAGGAGTCGCCCGTCACCCCACCAAGTCGTGCGGTACAGAAACGTGTCATCCCAAGGGTGAACGCACCAGCCAGCAACAGGGCCAAAAGTCCTCCAACTCCTCCGATCAAAATAGACACTAATAGTGATGTCCCACTAGCAATTGCCAATTCACGAACGAAGACGTTACGGACAAGTACCGCACCGAGCCCATCCGCGCGGGCGGGAAGCGCCCGATAGGCCATCACCACATAGGCCCACCGACTCAACATCGGACCAAGGAGGAGTGCCACACTACGGTCACTGCCAGAGAGAAGGTCTAGAGCTCTGAGTTTGAACAACACGACACTGATCAGCGCAAGCGTTCCAAACGTACCGATGCGGCTATCCTTCATGATAGAGAGCCGTCGTTCGCGATCGAGGCCTCCGAAGAGTCCATCGGCACTGTCAGCTAAGCCGTCAAGGTGCAACCCACGACTGAGTATCACCAAGGCCACCACAAGCACGAGATTCCGCAAAGTGGGCGGAAAGGTCTTCTGAAGAAGCGTATCTGCTCCCCACACAAATGCACCAAGGATCAACCCAACAACCGGAAAGTACGCTGATGAACGTCCAAACAACCGTTCATCAAATGGCAGCGTCTTGGTGAGCTGGAAAATGGTGAGAAACTGTAGAGCCGAAAGCAACTCAGTGCGCACGCTCGCTGCTATAGCATCTTCGAGAACTTCCGCAACGACCGACGTTTACCCGCCTCATCGCGCGACGTATACTGCCTGCGCTATCCCATCGGAGCTGCGAGGACGAGGTGCGCAACGTATCACTTGAATCAACGCTAACGCAGTTCACCCAGGAACTCCGCAATGTATTAGGTGACCAGCTTCTTGCTGTCGTGCTGTACGGCAGCGCTGCGGGAGAAAACTTTGTTCCCGGCAGTTCAGATTTGAATACTGCGATTGTCGTGCAACACATAGGATTTGAGGTCCTCAAAAAACTCCAACCCCATATGAGCTCCTGGCATAAACGCGGGTTTGCCGTTCCTTTGATTATCGATCGGAATTTTTTGCATCACAGCCGCGACGTCTTTCCGATGGAGTACTTAGACATCAAAGAGCAACATCGAACGCTATGGGGAGAAGAGATTTTCGATACGCTCCCAATCAGTGGAGAACATTTACGGTTCCTTGCCGAGCACGAAGTACGCAGCCGACTGTTACGATTGCAGGCGTTGTACTTGGAACGCGCGGATGAGCCACCTCGCTTACGACAAATCCTTCTCGACTCACTCAAAACCTTTCTCACCTTAATGCGCCATCTCCTCCGCCTGCAGGGCAAGAGTGAGGTACAGAATTACGCAGAGGTTCTTTCTCTTTTTGAGCAGCAGTTCCAGGTCTCGTTTCCAGAGATGCACCGCTTGATCGCTATCCGCCGAGGGACACGAGACTGGCCGCATGAACCAGCGACAGAATTTTTCCGCGAATATCTAGAGGACGTTCAGCGCCTGGTGTCACTGATTGAGACGCTTCCATCATAGGAACGGGATCGCGACGAACAACAATGAACGTCCTGCGCGCACTGCTCGTCACCATAGTTCTCCTGCTCACTCCGCTTATCCTCCTCGCTGAAGAAATCACCATCCCTCAACCACACGGCGTTGTCTCCGATTTTGCCGGTATTATCGATCAACCCACGCAGCGCAAGCTTACCAACCTGATTCGCGAGTTACGGGAAAAAACTGGAGCCGAGATTGCTGTCGTGACGGTCGAGACGACGCAACCGCTGACCACGTTCGACTATGCGGTAAAGATCGCAGAAACATGGAAACCTGGCGCCCAAGACAAGGATAACGGGGTCGTCTTTCTGGTGGCAAGCAAAGACCGCAAGATGTTCATCACCACGGGTTATGGAGTCGAGGGGATGCTTCCCGATGGCAAAGTCGGAGCGATTCAGGATCAGGAGATTGTTCCGGCTTTTCGACATGGCAACTACAGTCAAGGCATTTGGGCTGGTACTCAGGCTCTGGCGACAGAAATTGCCCACGGGTACGGTGTCACATTAACAGGAGTACCCTCGCGTCGCCGCGGAAACGAAGAGCCCATCGATCCTCTTCTGCTCTTCTTTCTCCTTATCGTTCTCTTCATTATCCTCTCGTCTTTCTCTCGCGCTCACCGCCGGCGCTATTCCCCTTATGGTGGTGGAATCTATCACAACGGTGGGTACGGCGGATGGGGATTCGGCAACGGCGGATTTGGCGGCAGTGGTGGCGGTTTTGGGGGATTCGGGGGAGGCGGTGGCGATTATGGAGGGAGTGGGAGCGACTTTGGAGGATTCGGTGGTGGTGATTTTGGCGGTGGTGGCGGCGGGCGAGATTGGTAACCAGTCGGAATTCGTGAGCGGAGTGCGCAAAGAAACAATTCGTGATCTAAACTCAGCATCTGCCGCAGTGGAAGGGAGGAGAAGGACTATGCAACCGTCATTCTTGCAAACCAAAGGACAGAACATACTGTTTACTGTTCTTGTAATATTTTGGGGCTTCACGTTGAACGGATGTGAATATAATTCGATGGTGGCCATGCAAGAGGAAGTGAAATCCGCTTGGGCGCAAGTTGACAACCAACTCAAACGACGAACTGATTTAATTCCCAATTTACTTGAGACCGTAAAAGGATACGCTGCCCACGAGAAGGGCATTTTCGAGTCAGTCGCCAATGCTCGGGCTAAGCTGATTGGTGCGGGAACTCGCGGTGAGCAAATTGAAGCAGCCAATGATGTCTCTTCGGCGCTGTCTCGTTTGCTGGCGTTATCGGAAAATTATCCCCAACTCAAAGCCGATACCCAATTCGCCCGTCTTTCAGATGAGCTGGCCGGAACCGAGAACCGAATAGCAACCGAGCGGCGTCGCTACAATGAGGCCGTGCAAGCCTATAACACCTACATCAAGAAAATCCCCGCGGTATTATATTCCGGCTGGTTGGGCTTCCAGCCTGAGAAGTATTTCGAAGTGCCGCCAGAAGAACAGAAAGTTCCACAGGTGAAGTTTTAAGCTGGATCCTCTGGGAGCGTGCTTGTCTGTGTCATTCATCTCGTGTGCAGGGAACGCCCACGCCCCCAGAAAAGATTCGCTTACTTCTCCTCCGCTACCAGCGGATAGACGATGCCCGCTAAGACTGCTCCGAGAATCGGGGCAACCCAAAAGAGCCAGAGTTGCCCAATTGCCCAGCCGCCCACAAATAGCGCTGGCCCGGTGCTTCGTGCAGGATTCACTGAGGTGTTCGTTACCGGAATACTAATCAGGTGAATGAGTGTAAGTGCCAACCCAATAGCGATCGGTGCGAATCCTGCCGGAGCGCGCCGATCTGTCGCCCCGAGGATGACGATCAGAAACATAAAGGTCAAAACCACTTCCGCGACAAAACAGGCAAAGAGTGAGTACCCACCAGGCGAGTGTTCGCCAAATCCATTCGACGCAAAACCAGCAGCAACATCAAATCCAGCCTTGCCACTAGCGATGGCAAACAATACTGCGGAAGCGATCACTGCACCAACGACCTGAGCAATAATGTACGAAACCGCCTCGCTTGAGGGGAAACGTCGAGCCGTCACCAAACCAATTGTGACGGCAGGATTCAGGTGACCGCCGGAAATATGACCAATGGCATAGGCCATGGTGAGTACCGTCAAACCAAACGCGAGCGAGACACCGTGTAAGCCGATCCCGACATTAGGAAACGCTGCTGCCAACACCGCGCTTCCACAGCCACCCAGAACCAGCCAAAACGTCCCAAGAATTTCAGCACCTATCCGTCTTCCGAGACCCATAACCGCTCCTCCTTATCTTCACGAACAAGATGTGCTTGACACTACGGTCTCCATCGCACGAAACAGCCCGTACACACGAAGCTTCTGCTAAAAAAGAGGAAGGCCTTTTGCAATGCCCTGGATCCAAAAGAAACCAATAATGGGACCGGGTCAATCCACTATACGATGTACATGAAAACAGAGAGAAAGGAAGAGAGACGGGCAAACTGTGCCCATTGTGCCAAGCCACTCACCCTTCGGCGGTCTTTCATCCTGAGATGGGAGCGTCTGTAGAACAGGAGAAACATTTCGGATCGACGGGCGCTATTGTTCCGACTGTACAGCAGCAGCCGCTGGAGCAGCAGGAGGAGCCTCAGTTGCTGGATTCTCTTCAAGCTGGCCGAAGCACACAGAATGTTATCTGATCTCTACAGTTGGTTTACCGAAGGCTTTGACACCACAGACTTACAAGAAGCTCAGGCACCTCTTGCAGCATTGAGCCATTGAGTCTTCGTCCATATGACGCCTACAGCTCGTTGCTTATTGATCATCTTGTTCTGATGGTAAGCAACACCTATTGATGACTTGCGGAAGCCTTTGGGGCGACTGATTGACGTGCAGCAAGAGCATTTTCGAGTACACTTGGCGAGTGAACGGTTGCGTGTTGCTCTTTTTCAACCGAGGCGAATCCTGTGCGTGCCCGCCACATCGAGGTCGCTGGAAAAACCCCAACCAGAATCGTCGCTACGGCGGCGACAACAATTGCCGAGGCTAATGCTGGACGTGCAGAGAGAGGCTCGATCTGTTTTTCACCGTCGTACATGTACATCGTCACAATCACACGAATGTAGTAGTACGCCGAGACGACGCTGTTGAGCACGCCAATCACAGCAAGCCAAATAAAGCCGGACTTCACGGCCGCACTGAAAACGTAAAACTTACCAGTGAACCCGACAAGCGGTGGAATACCGGTGAGCGACAACATGAAAATTGTCATGGCTAAGGCAAGCCCTGGATAACGAAAACCAAGCCCAGCATAATCGTCAAATTCCTCGTTGGGTTCACCTCTACGGCTCACAGCAACGACAACAGCAAATGCCCCCATATTCATGAGCCCGTAAGCGACGAGGTAGTACATCAACGCCGAGCCACCAGTCTCTCCTCCCGCAACTAGTGCCACCAGGAGATACCCTGCATGGGCAATACTGGAGTAGGCTAACATGCGTTTGACGTTGTTTTGTACAAGGGCGGTCACGTTACCGACGATCATCGTGACAACCGCCAACACCCAAAGAATCCACTGCCAGTATTCTTGTACTGAACCAAACGCAGCGAGGAAAACGCGAGCAAAAGCCGCGAAAGCCGCAGCTTTGACTCCTACTGCCATAAAAGCAGTAATCGTCGTCGGAGCTCCTTCATAGACGTCGGGCGTCCAGGCATGAAATGGCACTGCCGCAACTTTGAAACCGAATCCGACAATCAACAGGGCGATCCCCATGAACAGCAACGGAGAGAAATCACCGTCACTCATGTGATCGCGAATATATAAGGCAATTTTGTCGAGTTGCACGCTCCCAGTTGCGCCATAAATCAAAGCGATGCCGTACAGCAAAAACCCGCTGGCAAAAGCACCAAGCAAGAAGTATTTCAGCGCAGCTTCATTCGATTTGGTCTGATGACGAAGGATACCGGCAAGCACATAGACGGCCATCGACATGGTTTCCAAACCAAGGAAGATGACGATCAAGTCGGTCCCTGCCGCCATTAAGATCATCCCGACCGTGGCGAAAAGAATCAGTGCGTAGTATTCCCCCTGGGGAATGTCGCTCTCTTTGACATAGTGCATCGACATGGCGCAGGTCATACCCGCGGCAAAACAGAGGACAAAATTGAAAAATAGAGCGTAAGAGTCTAGTGCTAACGTACCCGCGAAGGCAGTTTCATTTCTTCCCCACAAGACAAGAGACAGGAACATAACGAGGACGACGCTGGTGATGGAAGTAAGAGGCAGATACCACTTCTGCTCCTCCTTCATCCACAGATCCCAACACAGAACCACCATTCCAGCGACCGTAAGGATTATGCAGGGAAGTACCGAGGACCAGTTTACGACAGGCAAGATCATGGGTATCACCAAAAGTGCTAAACGTTAAGGTTGTCTCGCAACCGAGATTTCAGCGTTCACAGTAGCTGTTCGCCCATCACTGCGCATTCGGTCTACCCGAAAGCGCGCGTCGTCAGCAAGCCGTTTCGCTTCTGCACGTGCCAGCGTGACGTTCACCGTTTTTTCCATGCGATCCAGGAACGGCTTAGGATAGAGCCCCATAAATAGCATCATGGCCAGCAAGGGAGCAAAAACGATCACCTCGCGACTGGAAAGGTCGGTTAACTTCTTATTTTCTTCGTTCTGTAACGGGCCAAAGATCACTCGTTGATACATCCACAGCATGTAGACGGCACCAAGCACTACTCCCGAAACCGCAACGATCATGATCAGCCAATTGAGGCCGGCTGAGGTCCCAGCCACGCCCTTCTGAATGACTGCATCAAACGCTCCCAGCATAATCAAGAACTCGCCAATGAACCCGTTCAGTCCTGGTAACCCGATCGAAGAGAACATCGTCACCAAGAAAATCGAGGCATACAACGGCACTTGCTTCCACAGACCACCATATTCACTAATCAGACGAGTGTGACGGCGCTCGTAAATGACACCAACGAGAAGGAAGAGGGCGCCGGTCGAGAGGCCGTGGTTGAGCATTTGGAAGATTGCCCCTTGCGATCCTTGCAGGTTGAAGGCGAATAAACCAAGCACGACGAAACCCATGTGGCTGACCGACGAGTATGCCACCAGCTTTTTCAGGTCAGGTTGTACCATCGCCACCAAGGCACCATAAAAGATACCAATCACCGCAAGCGCAATGAGGACATAGGCATATTCGTAGGCTGCAAAGGGGAACAGCGGAATGGCGAAACGAATGAGGCCATACGTTCCCATCTTCAGTAGCACCCCAGCAAGAATGACCGATCCACCGGTTGGTGCTTCGACGTGGGCATCTGGTAACCAGGTGTGAAATGGAAAGAGTGGGACCTTGATCGCAAAAGAGAACACAAACGCCCAGAATAACCACCGTTGCGCGGAATTACTCAGGTTTAAGTCGTGCAACTGCAGAAGATTGAATGAGAGCGCACCAGCTTGTTCGTTGTGCTGATAGGCCAGATACAAAATAGCCACCAGCATCAACAAGCTGCCAACCATTGTATAGAGTAGAAACTTAATGGCTGCGTAAATGCGTCGCTGCCCTCCCCACACGCCAACCAGGAAATACATCGGGATAAGCATGACTTCCCAAAAGACGTAAAAGAGGAACAGATCAATGGCGACAAACGCGCCGATCATGCCGGTCTCAAGCACCAAAAAGAGAAACTGATACTCTTTGACCCGCTTATGCACATCATTCCACGAGGAAAGAATCACCAACGGAACCAGGAAGGTGGTCAGAAGAACCAGGAAGAGGCTAATCCCATCAATGCCAACGTGGTATTCGATACCGAAGTCTGGAATCCACGGTACCTGCTCGACCATCTGAAATTCAGCGAGATTACCGTCAAAATTCCATAGCAACCCGAGCGATAAGACGAAGGTCAACAACGACGCACTCAGCGCGACCCACCGTGCCCCATCCTCGTGCTCTTTGCGTAACAGCAGCACAAATAGTGCTGCAACCAGAGGGGTGAAGAGAACCAGACTTACCATAAGTACACCCCCAAGAAGAGGATTACGGTCACGCCAACCAGAAACGACATGGCATAATTTTGTACGTTGCCGGTTTGTATCGTGCGAATGGCCGATCCCCAGAGTTCCATCACTCGGGCCGTACCGTTCACGGTTCCATCGATCACCTGGGTATCCACACCTTTCCAGAAACCATTGGCGAGAGAGGTCGTTGGTTTTACGAAGGCCGCATCGTATGCTTCATCGACAAACCATTTGTTCCATAACAGGTTGCGCATCCCGACTGGCTCTTCGTTCATCTTCTCGACCGCTTTCGTATTCATGCCGTACGTAACGAACGCCAACACGACACCAACGGCTCCGGCCACGGTCGGTAACCAGCGAATGAAATCTGGCACTTCGACATGACCGGCATGAAACATCGGAGATAACCAATTAAGGAGCGGGAGGTTGCCACCGAGAACTGACAATACCGCGAGAATGACCAACGGAATCACCATCGACCACGGTGACTCATGCACGTGATGGACGACATCGTGACTTGCCCGCACTTCACTGCCCCAGAAGGTGACAAAAAAGAGGCGAAACATATAAAAGGCCGTCATGCCAGCACCAATAGTCCCTACCCAATAGAGAAGTGGCTGTGCGTGCGGCCCAGCGTAGGCTTCTTCCAAGATCAAATCTTTACTGTAGTAGCCAGAGAAGTACGGTACGCCAGCAATGGCAATGCAACCGATGAGAAATGTCCAGCCAGTAAATGGCATTTTTCGCAATAACCCGCCCATTTTGCGAATGTCTTGTTCGTCACTCATGCCGTGAATCACGCTGCCAGCCCCGAGGAAAAGCAAGGCTTTGAAAAAGGCATGTGTCATGAGATGGAAAACCCCAGCTCCGTAGGCTCCGACTCCTACCCCTAAGAACATGTAACCAAGCTGGCTCACGGTTGAATATGCCAGGACTTTCTTAATGTCGGTTTGCACTAGAGCAATAGACGCGGCGAGAATCGCGGTAAAAGCAGCAACGTAGGCCACAACCGCCAGCGCCGTAGGAGACAATTCAAAGAGGAAATGTAAGCGCGCGATCATATAGACACCGGCAGTCACCATGGTCGCCGCATGGATCAGTGCGCTGACAGGGGTCGGACCGGCCATCGCGTCTGGCAGCCACACATACAGGGGAATCTGCGCTGACTTCCCCGTCGCTCCGATAAAAAGCAAGAGACAGATCGCCGTCGCAACTCCACCAGAGATAAACTCAGGATGTTCAGCAATCGCACGTTGAATTTCACTAAATGAGAGTGTCCAGACACCGTTCGCAACCAACGTCCAAAAGAGCAGGAACATGCCGAGCAGAAATCCCGCATCACCAATCCGGTTGACGATAAACGCTTTCTTGCCGGCGCTGGCTTTTTCATCGTCGGTGTACCAAAAACCAATGAGCAGGTACGAGCATAATCCCACACCTTCCCAGCCGACGAAGAGCAGGAGTAAGTTTTCTCCGAGCACCAGCAACAGCATCGAGGCAGTGAACAGGTTAAGGTAGGTAAAATAACGCGCGACATCTTCGTCATGCGCCATGTAACCAGTCGAATAGATGTGGATGAGTGCCCCTACTCCAGTGATAATGAGGATCATCACTGCGGTTAGGGCATCAACGCGCAGGGAAAAATCGACCTGAAGGTTACCAGCCGTTATCCACGGATACAGGTGATCGACCAGCGCACTTCCGGGGGGTAATCCATTGAGATGCTCAAATGCAGTCCAGGCAAACGCGAAGGCTGCGAGGATAACGCCAGGAGCAACCAGGTTCACCGCTCGTCTGCCGAACTTCGGCGCGAGGAAAATATTGAAGAGAACACCGATCAGAGGAAAGAAGACGATCCAGCGGAGGTAGGAAACGGCTTCTATCGCTTGGGCTGCTGTGTGTGCATGTTCCATGATGATTTCGTTGCTACCCGCGCATGAAATTGAGTTCGTCGGCGTTGACTGTCTCTTTGGTGCGAAAGACCATTAAGATGATAGCGAGACCAACCGCAGCCTCAGCTGCAGCTACGGCCATGACGAAAAAGACGATCAACTGTCCATCCATTGAGCCCCAATGCTGTGCCAGTGCTACGAACGACAGATTCACCGCATTGAGCATTAACTCAACCGACATAAAAATAATGATGGTATTCCGCCGCAGCAGAACTCCCATCGCGCCAATCGTGAACAAGAGTGCACTGAGAATAAGATGGTAATGAGTAGGAACCATAATTTCGCCTTCACCAGACAGGAGTCAGGAGTCAGGGGTTGGCATTTCTCTGTGAGCTTTTTCTGTTCCCCAACCCCCGACTCCCGGCCCCCTTTATGCTTGTCGTCGCGCTAACACGACTGCACCAACTGCAGCCACTAATAAGAGGACCGACGTAATCTCGAAGGGCAATACAAAGTCAGTAAACAGCCGCTCGCTCAGCGCCTGCATTGTGCCGAACCCGGCGGGCAACTCCTGCTGACTGGTTTGCAATTCCAGTTTCCCACCGCCTTTTCCTAAAAAGAAAGCAAGTTCAGCAACCATTACCAGACACAGAATGGTGGCAGACGTCTTCATCTCCGACTGTTGGTTCTCACGTGATTCGGTCTGCAGGTTCAACAACATAATAACGAACAAGAACAAGACCATGACCGCACCGGCGTAGACGATGATCTGTAACGCTCCAACCACATGCGCATTCAGGAAGAGGAAGTACACCGCGAGTAGACTCATCATGACGACGAGCGAGAGCGCACTATAGACGGGGCTGGGATGGAGAACGACAGCCATCGCTGAACCCACGAGGAGAATTGCCAGAATAATGAAAGTAAAAAGATCCATAGTGAATTTATATTTTCAGGTTCTGAGCGATGAGCAGCACCAGCGCGGTGAGCATCACATTCACCAAGGCGAGTGGCAGCAAAATCTTCCACCCCAGCGTCATGAGCTGGTCGTAGCGGAAGCGCGGCAGGGTCCAGCGAATCATAATCTGCAACCAGCAGAAGAAAAGCACTTTGATAATGAAGGCGTGGACTTGAATGATGACAACCACGATATGCGGCAGCGGCATGAACCCACCCCACGGGAAGTGGAGCCCATCCCGTTCAAGTAACGGCACTTGCCAGCCACCAAAAAACAATGTGGTAATCAGCGCTGCAACAATGAGCGATTCGAGGAAGTCGACGAGCATGAAGATCGATTGCTTTGCGCCCGAGTACTCAGTGAAGTAACCGGAAATCAACTCTGGCTCTGCCTCCGGAAGATCGAACGGCGCCCGTTTACTTTCGGCAATACCAGCGGTGAGGAAAATAAGGAACGCGAGGGGTTGATAGAAAATACCCCAGTTTGGCAATCCACCTAGAATCAACCCGCCTTGTGCACGGTTAATTTCCTGCAGGTCGAGCGTGCCATAAGTTAACACAACGCCAATGAGTGCGAGCCCCATAGCGATTTCATATGAAATCATTTGTGCCGAAGCACGAATTCCACCAAGTAACGCCCAACGATTGTTTGATGCCCACCCTGCCAGCACGACACCATACACACCGAGTGAGACCATCGCCAGAACGTACAGGATGCCAACATTGAGGCGCGCGGCCTGTAGCTCAATCTCTCGTCCGCCGATGATGAGAATATCGCCAAAGGGGATGACCATCATCGTCACCAGCGCCGGCACAAGGGCAACGATCGGTGCGAGAGTATGGAGCAGTTTATCTGCCCCAGGAGGAATAAAATCTTCTTTGGTAAACAACTTAATCGGGTCAGCGATGAGCGTGTTGACAATACCAACATTGAAAGGAAGCTTTTTTAGTTTTCCCTTGAAGAGCGGAATGTCCGAGATGCTGACTCGGTTCGCACCGACACGATCTTGCAGAACCGCACTCCCTTTACGCTCGATCCATAACAGCAGCGGCGCAATCTGCATGACCAGAGCGAACATGAAAATAACCAGGACGGCATCAATAAGAAGAGTGGTCGGATCCATAAAGTGCAATCTTCACTATTCAGCTACGTTCACTTCTGTCCTGCGAATTGATCGAGTAGCTTCACGACCCCATCTTGGGTCAAATTCTCATAATAGTCGTCGTTAATCTGCGCGACTGGAGCAGTGCCACAGGAGCCCAAGCATTCGACTTCACTGAGGGTGAATTTTTTATCTGCGGTCGTTTCCCCTAACCCAATGCCGAGTTTTTTCTCAATGCAGGCAACGATATCCTCTGCTCCCATCAACGTACATGAGAGGTTGGTACAGACCTGCACATGAAATTTGCCCACCGGCGTCTTGTTATACATGGTGTAGAACGACGCCACCGCACCCACGTAAGCCGGGGATAGTCCGAGCAGTTTGGCAACGTATTCCATTACTTCAGGGCTGAGGTAACCGAACTCCCCCTGCGCCAACCAGAAGGTCGGCAACAACGCCGCCCGCTTGTTGGGATAATGCGTGAGGATTTCTTCAAATTTCTTTTGTGTTGTGTCGGAAAACTGTACAGCCATAAGTCAATTAAAAATGCAAAATTAAAAATGCAAAATTAAAATGAAAAGACTTTTTGTCACTTTTCATTCTTCATTCTTCATTTTTAATTATTTTTACCTATCGCATTCCCCACCAATCATATTGATCATGCCGAAGGTGGTAATGATGTCTGAGATTAAACAGCCTTTGAGCATTTGCCCTAATGCTGCCATGCCAAAGAAGCAGGGAGGTCGCACGCGCACTCGATAGGGACGCCCGCTGCCATCACTGACTAAGTAGAACCCCAGCTCGCCGTTTGCTCCTTCGACCGCTTGATAGATGTCGCCTTTCGGGATGCGGACCCCTTCAATCACCAACTTGAAGTGGTTCATCAACCCTTCGATGTTGCCATAGACATCTTTCTTTTGCGGCAGCGTAATGCGCGGGTCATCGACGCGCACCGGTCCCGGACGAATCTGATCAAGGGCCTGCTCGATAATCCGCATGCTTTGGCGAATTTCTTCAAAGCGAACACTAAAACGATCGTAGTTGTCTCCCTGGGTGCCGGTCGGAACAGTAAATTCTACGCGATCATAGAATAGGTAAGGGTATGCTTTGCGCACATCATACCCCACACCACAGGCTCGTAGCAGCGGACCAGTGACTCCATACGAAACCACGTCCTCGGCTGGGATTACGCCAACGCCAGACATGCGTTCAATGAAGATACGGTTCTTTGATAGCAGTGCATCGCAATCAGCCATCACCTGGCGGATGTCAACGAACGCGCCGCGAATGCGGTCAGCAAATCCTTCGGGGAGATCCTGTGTCACCCCACCGACACGGGTATAACTCACAGTCAGCCGAGCCCCGGTCACTGCCGTAACGATGTCAAAGAGTGTTTCACGCGCTTCCAGTGCATAAAATGCGACTGACAGTGCCCCAGCTTCTGCTGCCCCCATACCTAGGCAGGTAAAATGGTCAGTCATCCGCGAGATTTCACTCATAATCATGCGGATGTACTGGCAGCGCTCGGGCACTTCGAGGTCAAGCATTTTTTCCGCTGCCAACGCAAATCCCACATTGTTGATCAATGGAGAAATGTAATTGAGGCGATCGGTGTATGGCACCACATGGTTCCAGGTGCGTTGCTCGCACATCTTCTCAAAACCACGGTGGAGATAACCGATTTCGACATCACAATTAAGGATTTTCTCGCCATCAAGCTTGAGCCAGAACTTAATTGTTCCGTGCGTCGCCGGATGGGAGGGGCCCATTTGGAGGGACATGACCTCAGAAGTTGGGTCCAACTCCATTTCGACCACGTCTGGTATCGTTGCCGTTGCTGCCATGCCATTTACCTTTTTGGCCAGGGGTTAGTAATCGGATCGCGCTCTTCGACTAGGGGTTGCCGTTTACTGACGGGATAATCTTTGCGTAAGGGATGTCCCTTGAACTCTTCGTACATGAGGATACGTCGCAAATCAGGATGATCGGTGAACTTGATACCGAACATGTCCCACACTTCGCGCTCTAACCAGTCTCCGCTTTTCCATATCGACGACACAGTGTGTGCCCACGCAGCATCTTCTGGTACGCGGATCTTTACTTGCAGTCGATGGTTCAACGAGAGGGAGTTGAGCTGATACATCAACTCGAAGCGAGGCTCTTGGCCGAGAAAGTCTGTCGCTGTCAGATCAGAAAGCTGATTAAAGGCAAAGTCAGGATGGTCTCGCAGCGTCGCAAAGATGGCGACAGCATCATCCCGATTGAGGACGATGACATCATACCCATACTGAGAATAGTGTTCTAAGATCTTACCAGGGAATGCTGCTTCGATTTTACTCAGAAGTCCCGTCTCAGGCATGTCGTTGGTTATGGGCCGAGGCTACGCTGCCTCTAGCGCCCCTTTCTTGATGATGTAGATCAACCCGACACCGAGGATCATGACAAAGATCAGCATTTCAATGAAGCCGAACATCCCGAGTTGTCTAAAGACCACTGCCCAGGGGTACATGAAGACCACCTCGACATCGAAGATGATGAACAAGATGGCAGCAAGGTAAAATTTGACGGAAAACCGTCCCCACGCAGAGCCACTCGACGGATTGCCGCACTCAAAAGGCTCATCTTTCACTGCGGTATGCTTCGACGCCCCCAGCAGCTTACTTGCGAAGGTCATGAGCGTGGCGACCCCGCCACACACCAGTAGAGCAATAACAACAGGGATGTATTGTGCCATGGAAAAAGACCGGCCCCTTTATGCCAGATGTGTTGGGAAAATCAAGGTTCCCAGCATCGCTAACAGAGGCACGGTAGCACTGTCAACGACCCTGGGCTTTTCTATGCAGAATGAAGCACGAAGAGTGAGGAAAAGAAGCGATATAGCCTGGATAAAATCCAGTGGAATCCAGGCTATAAAGAGACAGATTGCATTCGGGCTGCAGTACTCGACGACATTCTCTCATCGCCAAATCTTTTGTTGGATAGATAACGCTACCTTTCTCCTGATCTCACTCGTTGATGTTAATAACTAGAAGTTTCGTAACCTCACGACGTTCCCTTGGTCACTCTGTACAGGCTGGTCGTCCTTGGTCGTTTTGTTTTCTGGCCGAGGTACCGAGATCCGATGCACCTTGATCCCGGCCTTCTCAGCACGCCGCAGCAAATCGCGGATACCGCCAGGACCAGGTTCGCTTTCCTGCTGGTGGTCATCCCAGAGCACGATTAAAGTCACCTCTGCACTATCTTCAAATTGGTTAGCGGCCATAATGGCATACTCTAGAATCCATAGATTGTTGCGCCGCCCTACATTGTAATAAGGTTTGCTTTGCAGCCAGCGTGGTAGCCCATTGGTATCGGCAAACTCTTTGATGCGTTCCGAACTCAAGGGTGCGTCAGGGTCATCATCGCGCTGACGTGTATTACGAATCTCATAGTACACGTCACGAAATCTCTTAACCCAATGTTTTCCCGCAGGCGCAACATACTGCCCCACATATTCGTCTCGTGGCAGCGCAAGACACAAATGAGTAGGGATGCCCTCTTTACGACATGCTTCGTGAAACAGCAGATCTCCGCCATTGGCACCAGCAGCAATGCCGAACAAGATCGTGCCATTCAGTCTGTTTTCCTCTTGGATCACCTCGGCAATCACGTCACCGACTTCCTTGACACACTCTTCAGGGAAGCCTAATCGCTGGCTTTTCTCTTGCGTCCCTACACCTCCTACAGCACCCTTGTGGAAAGCAGGAACGCTGTGATTCAAGCGCAGGCTAGCGAACATCAGGGTGCGTTTCAAACCATTGGGCTGCTTGTTTGCAGACCCCTTAGAGTCCAGAACAGCAATAGCTTCTTCGACGTTTGCCTCTATCGTGCCGATCTCCCCAGGTCTACCAGCTTTACGTGCTTCACTCGCTTTGCGTCCGCGAATCCCTAAGTCGGGATAGATCGATAAGGCATTGCGTATCGACTGCTCAGCAATCTCTGGTGCAAGATGCTTCACTTCTTCATACAACCGTCTGACATATTTGGGCTGATCAGAAACAAGACAAGCCACCGCGGCTTCAAGCGAGCTAAACCACACATCAGTAATCACCCCTTCACGTCGTAAACGCTCTCGGTGTGATTCAAGCGCGAGTTCAAGCGTAGCTATAAGTTGGCGGATACGCCCTTTCCGTAACTCTAATTCACGCCCGGCATCCTCAGGTCGACGTTGGATGTTACGCCACGCACTGGGGTACTTATCGGCCAATTCAGTCTGAATAACCAGCAGAGAAAGCGCGTTGAGCCCGGCATAAGAGTTGTTGAGGTCAATCTTGAACGCTTCTTCATAGGCATCATACGCTCGCTGTAACAACGGAGAACGCAGGGCGTTCTCTTGTCGCTGTTCCAGTGTCGCCTTTTCCTCAGCAGACCACTGTCGTCCCCATGCCTCTTTGAGGTTACGTCCGTTGAGGGATCGTATTTGCGAAAGATCTGAGGCTGACAATGTACCGATGCGCGAGATTCGCGCCAAAGCCTGCTCAGAACGAGTGACATCATGGAGTCGTTGGTAAATGGTCGACAGGGTGGTATTGGCTTCTGTGTCATCCGGGTAGCGAGTGGCTATCGCTTCCCATGTCGTTTTTGCACCGGAGATAAAGTTTGACTCAAACTGGGCACGTCCGACTTCGCGTAGCCCTTCAATTTCCCAGAGAAAACCTTCACATTCGACAGCCAAGAGCCGTAAGTGGGCACTCCACTTATGGCGGCGTGCACGTTGAACTTCTTCGCGAAATTCATCAGGAACAGTAATGAAGCGGGAGCGGTCCTCGGCTACCAGTTTCGGTAGCAGCTTGAACACTGGGCTGTCAGCCTTGTACGAACTGATTGTTGCGCGCAGTGCTTTTACGAGCCTATCGACGGTTTCCTCAACTTTGCTTGCCGTCTTATCATCCTTCTTGTCCAGATCGATCACGTCATATTCAAAATAGCGATCGGTCTTTAGGTCAAAGGGGTATTCGCTGAGATTACTGCGAATCAGAAAGGTAAATTTGTCACGAAACGCTTGGCGAATACCAAGTTCATAAAACACATTCGGGTTGTAATACGAGAGATCCGCGATGACGATATCCGTCGTTAGTAACTGGTGAAACATATCTTCACGGATGTTCCCCGCCACAACCACCTCAGCTGCGGTCTCCCCGCGAATGTTGAGACGACTAAGGACCAGGCTCAGGAGTAAACGCTCGATGACGTCGAAGTTGACCTTTGCTTTCCAGAAAGAGCTACCGCCAATTTGCTCGATCCCTCTCACGATCGAGTTACAGCCCAGCTTATCTTGATTTTCTTTCAGCCGTTCGGTCAGCGCTCCCGCGGTAACGACCAATTCTTTTTCTTCGAAAGGCCGCACAATGAATGCATTTAACGGCATAGCCGATCCCCCTTTTGTCGGTAGGCTTACATCCTACAGGCGATACGTCAATACCCTAAAAGATAGATCTCTCTTGCTTACTCTGTCCGATCTTTCTGTAACCCTTTCGCGAGTGGCGAAAATCTGCCAAGCTCCGCACGAGGACATCTGTTCTCGGACGTAACAATAGGGGGGATAAATATGACAGCACCAGCCTGGGTGCCGACGCTGTTTCGTGCGCTCGACGCTTTTGATGCGAATACCTTTGCCAGCTTTTTAACTGACGATGCCATCTTTGTCTTTGGCAACGCTGAGCCATTAAAGGGTAAGCAAACGATTCGTGATGGCGTCGCGCAGTTCTTTGCAAGTATCAAAGCGATTCGTCATGACCTGGTCGAGAGCTGGACGGTTCCCGATGCAATCATTTGTCGAGGGATCGTGACCTACACGCGTCACAGTGGATCGCAACTGAAAGTTCCGTTCGCTAATGTCTTTAAGCTGCAGAACGAACGTATCCAGGGGTATCTGATTTATATCGACAACACCCAGTTGTATACACAGCCGTAAGAAAGTACTCAGCGGTCAGCACTCAGCGCTCAGCCAGATGAAAGAGACGTGGTAAGTCTTGCTCTATTTCGCGGATTGTTGAGGGAGGAAGGCAGATCTTTGGTGGAGCTGACTGCTGACCGCCATATTTTATAAGGAGGACAACATGAAACTTGGCATTGAAATGTTTGCAACGGAGTATGCGACCCGACCAGATGATTTGGCCCGTGAATGCGAGGCACGTGGATTTGAGTCGGTGTGGTTTCCTGAACACACCCACATTCCCACTAGTCGACGGACACCCTTTCCAGGAGGCGGGGAACTACCAAAGGAATATTCGCATACCCACGATCTTTTTGTCGCCTTGATGGCCGCGGCTGGGGCCACAAAAACGATCAAGCTCGGCAGTGGCATCTGTCTGGCAATGGAACGTGACCCAATCACGATGGCGAAAGAAGTCGCGTCAGTTGATCTCCTGTCCAATGGACGTTTGATCTTTGGTATCGGTGGCGGCTGGAACGCCGAAGAAATGGCAAATCATGGTACTCCGTTCAAGAAGCGTTGGAAGATCCTCCGTGAGCGGATCGAAGCGATGAAACTGATCTGGACGAAAGACGAAGCCGAATATCACGGTGAGTTTGTTAACTTCGACCCGATCTGGTGCTATCCCAAGCCGGCGCAAAAGCCTTACCCTCCGATTCTGCTCGGCTCCAATACCGACCAAGGGCTCGGACGCGTTGTGCAATACTGTAATGGTTGGCTTCCCAATGCCCGCTACTTCCAAAAAATCCCTGGGATGGTGAAAGAGCTGCGCAGTCGTGCCGCGCAAGCCGGTCGTCGCACAGAAGACTTTCCCATCTCAATTCTCGGCGCGCAAGGCAATGAAGCAATGCTCCAGCAATGCCGCGATATGGGTGCAGAACGGGCAATCTTCTTTGTGCCACCTGCACCACGAGAGACAGTACTGCCGTTACTAGATCAGTATGCCGCCTTCATTCCGAAGGTAGCGTGAGACAAGCCCTCGGGGCAGGTCTTGGCTGACAGTTCTTCCGAGCTTATGTGCCAGTAGCACTGAAGAAAGCTGCAATTCAGCACCTGCTCCAATTTACTTGCCATTTCTTCCCGCCTCCGTTTCCCCGATTCGTTCAGTCAGGAACTTTACGGTTTCGCGGCATTTCCAGCTCCAGCCTGGCGCAGCTCGTTCACCGCAAAACCATACTCAGCAAAGGCTTTCCGTCCGTTCTCTCTCACCCATTCGAGATGCGTAACTCCGTCAACACGATTCCCCATCAGCATGAGGTCAAGGCCAACATATGTCCGTGCTTCGGTTTTCTTATCGACATCATTCGCCGCGGCAAGCAGGTCTTGTATCGTCATCTCGCGTCGCAAATAACGGATAATCGGATACGGCCACTTCAACGTGTCACACTTGCTGGCTCCTTCATCAAGGATCAAGCGTGCTTCAGTGTCACGCTTCGCCCAGCGGTCACTAAAGTGAGCAAATAACACCATGTACTGATCCCGGGCATTTTCGTCTTTCCAACCCTTGATCTTCAGGTACGCCCGTGCATCGGCGGCCGCTTCACCACGACGCAGCGACATATGAGCCAAAGCACGATTATAGTAAGCCCCAAGGTAGTTTTGATCGACCCGCAGCGCTTCATCATAGTCTTTGATGGCTCGTTCGGCCTGGCCAAGATCATTGTAGGCATTGCCGCGATTGAAGTATGCCTCAGCAAACTGCGAGTTCAGACCAAGTGCAGCATCGAAATCTTTGAGCGCACGTTCGTACTGGGCAAGCTCATTGAATGCCTCACCTCGCTTATTATAGGCCTCCACATACCGTGGATTTAGACGTAAGGCTTTATCAAACTCTGGAATGGCATTATTGTGCTGTCCTTGCTGGAGGAGCCGTAGGCCCTTCTCATAGGCCTCGCTTGCAGCGTCTCCCCACGCCGACGGAACGTTGACGAGAACAATGGCGAGATACACACCAACCCATACGAACTTATGATACACTTTCATGAAACACCCTCTTTTCGAGTCGGATAAAAGAAAAAGGATAACCGTCTTTCTGCAGGATAGGGAACTTGTTTGCTCCGCTGATTCCATCTATCCGTTGAACAGCACCTTTCTGTAACAGGAGGTTCGACCGTGTTTATCGTTACTAACCGTATCCCCGTCGCCGCTGGCCATGAGGCCGAATTTGAAGATCGTTTCCGTCATCGTGCTCATCTTATTGACCGATCACCAGGATTCATCAAGAACCTGGTCTTACGCCCTGTGCAACGCCGCTTCAACCACCAGACTGGGCAATGGGAAGAAAAAGCTGAGCAAGGCTATTATCTGGTGCAAACATATTGGGAAAGTGAGCAAGCGTTTTGGGATTGGACCAAGAGTGAATCCTTCCGTATCGCTCATAGCAATCGCCCCCCGGCAGAAATGTTCGCTGGTCCCAATGTCCTTGAGATTCATGAAGTGATTTTGAACACTGAGAAAAAAGAGGCATAAATGCACGAGCGCATTGTTGACCATTTTCGTTCGATTGCACCCCAAGTCGAGTTCTGCTCGCTCCGACTGGTCCATGCCCGTTCGGAGTATCTGTCTGTCCGACAACACGTACTGCAGCCCGTCGCCGCCTCAGAAGACATGGGGGCAATGATCACAGTAATTGATAAAGGCGGTATAGGATACGCCGCCACGAGTGATCTGACGACGACAGGGCTGCGCCGTGCAGCTGAGCATGCGCGCTCGTGGGCCCATGCGAATGCCGGGCGCTGCGTTGTTGACTTCTCCAAGGTCCCCCTCCCCCATCCCACTGGAGAATACACGAGCCCAGTACAGAAAGCCTGGGACACGATCTCTCTTGCCGACAAAATCGATTTGCTCCGCGCGGAAAATACTCGCTTAAAAACTGACGAGCGAATCGTCGATTGGGATGCTTCCCTCTGGTATACAGAGAGTGATACGGTTTTTGCCACGGCAGATAACGGCCTCGTGCAACAGCAATTCCGTTACCTTGTCCCCATGCTCAGTGCCACCGCCAACGCAGGAGCAGAAACGCAAAGCCGCACCTTTGCTGGCCGTGGTTATTGCCGTCAGGGTGGTTTAGAAATTCTCGATCAGAGCGGATTTTTTACTGCTGCCCCACGTATTGCCGAGGAAGCACTCCAACTCTTGCTCGCTCCCAATTGCCCTTCAGGAACGATGGACGTCCTGCTCGCTCCGGATCAAATGATCTTGCAGATTCATGAGTCGATTGGTCATCCATTAGAGCTGGACCGCATCCTTGGCGATGAACGCAATTACGCTGGGACCAGTTTTGTAACCCCAGATATGTTCGGATCGTATCGCTACGGCTCGGACCACCTCAATATTACCTTCGACCCTACCCGCGCTGAAGAATTTGCGAGCTATGGCTTTGATGATGATGGACATCCGGCGCAACGTGAATACCTCATCCGCGACGGAATTCTTCTACGCGGCTTAGGAGGTATTACCTCACAAACACGGACGGGACTGTCCGGTGTCGCCAATGCCCGCGCTGCCAGTTGGAACCGTCCACCGATTGACCGCATGGCCAACCTCAACTTGGAACCTGGTACGATGCCCTTTGCCGATATGGTCGCGGCGATTGAGAACGGCATCTACATGCAAACAAACTGTTCGTGGTCGATCGATGATTCCCGCAACAAGTTTCAGTTTGGCTGTGAATGGGGACAACGTATCGAGAACGGCAAGCTCACGACTGTGGTCAAAAACCCCAACTATCGTGGCGTTTCGGCGACCTTCTGGCGCAGTCTGAAAGCCGCCGGGGCACTGGACACAGTCGAAGTGCTAGGGTCACCATATTGCGGCAAAGGCGAACCGAATCAAGTTATTCGTGTCGGTCATGCCTCACCGCCGTGTCTGTTCACCGGTGTAGAAGTGTTCGGAGGAGAATAACATCATGCAAGAGTACTTCTATCACCTTGCCGATCATCTCACATCGCTGCTGCACGCGGATGAGATCTACACCTGTAGTTTTTCCGCCGAAGATTCAGACTTCGTGCGTTTTAACCGCAGCGTCGTTCGTCAAGCAGGAACAGTCTCGCAGCGTTATCTCGCCCTCGACTTGATCAAAGGACACCGCCACAGTGAAGGAACAGTCGCACTATCAGGCGATGTTGACCTCGACCGAGAACGAGTTGCACACGTCCTGACATCGGCACGTGAAAAGCTTCCCTATTTGCCCGACGATCCCCATCTGCTGTATGCCACGGAAGTGCGCTCGACCGAACATCACGGGAAGAATCAACTGCCCGAGGATAGTAGTGCCATTGTTGCGACGATTCTTGAAGCCGGACGTGGACGCGACCTGGTCGGCATCTACGCGGCAGGAGGAATTCACAACGGGTTTGCTAATTCGTTTGGCCAACGCAACTGGTTTTCCAGTTACAGCTACAACTTTGACTGGAGCTTTTACCTGCAGGGCGATAAGGCAGTAAAAACTGGCTATGCTGGATTTGTCTGGGATCCAGCCGCGTTCGCCCAAAAAGTTGTGTTAGCCAGCGAGGAACTGGCGGTCTTGGCACGACCAGCACGAACGATTGCCCCAGGTCGCTACCGTGTGTATCTGGCACCTACCGCACTGGCGGAAATTATCGGCTTATTGAGCTGGGGCGGGTTTGGCCTCAAAGATCACCGCACCAAACAAACAACTTTACTCAAGATGGTCGAAGGCAATGCTCGCCTCCATCCGATGGTCAGCGTGGTTGAGAATACACAAGATGGGGTAGCGCCGAATTTTCAAGATGCCGGGTTCTTGAAACCAAACGGTGTTGGGTTGATTGAGAATGGCGTATTCCGTAACTGTCTTGTTTCTCCGCGATCAGCGAAAGAATATAGCGTACCGACCAATGGCGCTAGCGACGGAGAAATGCCGGAGTCTATTGATGTCGCTGCTGGAAAGCTTCCTTCACTAGATGTGTTGAAAACACTTGATACCGGCATTTACATTAACAACCTGTGGTATCTGAATTACTCCGATCGTCCAGCGTGTCGCATTACTGGCATGACCCGCTTTGCCACGTTTTGGGTGGAAGACGGTGAGATTCACGCGCCACTCAACGTTATGCGCTTCGATGAAACGCTCTACCGCATGTTAGGCGACAATCTCGAAGGGCTCACGGCAGAGCGCGATCTTATTCTCGACTCGGGGACCTATGGCTCACGCTCAACCGGCAGTAGCCGCATGCCAGGCGCATTGATGAGCGACTTTACGTTTACATTGTAGCCCTGGTTAACGGACACGGCACACGGTTGCCGACCAACGCTATTTTCTACATAAAAACCCATTGGACGGAAAGTGCTTCACCTCCTAGGATGGCAAATGGATAAAGTTTGTCAGTGCCTACGGAGGTGAAGCGATGGACGGGGAACATCTTCGCATAAGCAAGCGGGAGCGCCAAGCGTTGCTCGAGCAATATCGGAAAGGCGCCAATGAGCGCGTGCGCTTACGCGCCCACCTCCTCTTATTATTAGCGGACGGCTATTCGTGGGCGATGATTG